>CAYJLL010000206.1:0-2923 GCA_964370955.1 uncultured Rikenellaceae bacterium
GTCCACTACAACTGTGCGCTCCCCAGGTAAAAATATCAACGCATCAGGTCTTTGGCGGCGACCGCTCTCGGAGTCAGTAAACGATTTTTCAAGTTCATACTCCCTGCCTTCTTGCAACCCTGAACTCTCCAGTACTCTTTCTAATACCAACTCGCCCCAATTACCTCGGATTTTTGATTTTCCTTTAAGGGCTGAGGCGAGATTGTTTGCCTCGCTAGAGATTTTTGCACTCTGAGTGAGCATCACTCTCATTTGTTCTTCGAGCGAAGAGCGCTGTTTGGTTTCTTCGGTGAGGTTCTTTTGAATCTGTTCCTTGAACTCACCGAGGCTTTTTTGCAGAGGGTCAAGTAGTTGCCCCACAGCATCGGAGTTTTGTTTGGTAAATTTTTCGCTCTTCTTTTCGAGAATCTCGTTGGCAATGTTCTCAAATTCGATCTTCATTTGCTTTTGAAGTCTTTCGATCTCATCTTTCTGGCTATCTAGTTTCTCTTGTAGCGAACGATTGTATTCATCTTTTTTTGTGAGTTCTTTTTCTCGATCTATCTCTTTTGCATGCTGACTCTTAAGTTCCCCCTCTAGTTTAACTCTATCCTCCAATAGGGTTTGATTTTGCTGGCGAAGATTATTATTTTCCGCTGAAATCAAGTTGTTTTGACCCACAAATTCACGCTCTTGAGCCTCGGAGGCTTTGAGGTTGCTGTGAAGTTGGGTGATAGCGTCCTTTTGGCGTCTGTACATATAGGCAAGTACTCCAAGAAGAGTGAGTGAGATTGCAGTGATGATGATTAAAGTGAGTGAATTCATTACGGTTGTTTAGATCCTTATTGTTTAAATTTTGTGTTTGCAGGGGCGAAAGTGCATGCGGTTCTTTCTATTAACAAAGGTAGGGATTTTTGCGCCCACGTCCAAAAAGTTTTTTGAGGGCTCAGCGCTTGTATTTGACAAGAAAATATATATCTTTGTCAAGATGTTTAAAAAGTTAAAAAAAACATTTGTGAACAATGAATCAATTTGGAAATAAATTTCGTGTTTCGATCTTTGGCGAAAGCCATGGGAAGGCTATAGGTGTCACTCTCGATGGAGTGCCTGCGGGTTTGAACCTCTCTGTGGAAGATTTTACTGAGGATATGTCACGTCGCGCTAGTGGTGCCAGAGGGACTACCCCTCGCCGAGAGAGCGATGTTCCAAACATTGTGAGCGGACTTTTTGATGGTCACACAACTGGCTCGCCTATGACTATCTTGTTCGAAAATAGCGATACCCGCAGTGGCGACTATCAAAAACTACTAAAACACCCACGTCCATCTCATGCTGATTTTGTGGCAGCCCAGAAATGGTCGTCCATGAACGATTATCGTGGTGGAGGACACTTTTCGGGTCGAATAACTGCTCCGCTAGTGGCCTCAGGTGTGGTGGCGAAGAAGATTTTGGGCGAACAGATTAAAATAAATGCGCGCCTGATCGAAGTTGGAGGAGAGAGTGTGGAGAACCTTGATAGGGTGATCGAAAGAGCGCAAAGAGAGGGAGATTCAGTGGGAGGTGTGATCGAATGTAGAGTTCAGGGAGTGCCTGTGGGGTGGGGTGATCCTTTCTTTGACAGCATAGAGTCGCTAATCTCGCATGCTGTGTTTTCAATTCCAGCGGTGCGTGGAATTGAGTTTGGGGCAGGTTTTCGAGCCTCACGCATGATGGGCAGTGAGCATAATGATCTTATTGTCGACGCTCAAGGTACAACTGCCACCAACCATGCCGCAGGTGTGGTGGGAGGTATAAGCAATGGCAATGAGATTTACTTTCGTGTGGCGATCAAGCCCACACCGAGTATTTCTAAAGGTCAGATGAGCTATAATTTTGAGAGTGGGCAAGTGGAAGAATTGAAAATTGGCGGTCGCCACGATTGCTGTATAGCCCTCAGAGCAGCAGTAGTTGTTGAGGCTGCAACCGCCATAGCCCTTGTTCAGTGTGATCCTTACGGGGCGTGATTTTACAAACATTTAAATACAAACAATAAAAAAAACTAAAAAAATGAAAAAACTATTACTTTCACTTATTCTAAGTGTATGCGCCTTGAGCGCGAGTGCACAAAGCGTACAGGAGATTATGGATCGCTATGTTGAAGAGACAGGTCTTGCTAATTTTGATTTAAGCGACCCAGATATGTCGGTGCGTATGGTGATGAAGTTTTCTGTCGCAGGACAAGAAATTCCAATGGATGCAATCATTCAAGGGACAGAAAAGTTTCGCATCGAAATGTCAGCTATGGGACAGGATATGTTGATGGTGCGCAATGGCGATAACGGTTGGATGAAGATGGGAGCAATGGTGCAGGCTCTTCCAGCTGAGGCGCTTAACCAGCAAGCTCAGCAAACCAATCTTTTGAGCGGTCTGCAATTTGATCTAAGTCAATTCGACTCGAAGTATCTAGGTGAAGAGGATGGCATGCAAAAAATTGAATTGGTGAAAAAAGCCGATAAGACTAAAGCGGTATTGTTTATGGATAAAGCCACTGGTTTGATTTCTAAAATGGAAGCCACTCTAGAGGAAAATGCTGGCCCAGCCGCAGGGAAAACCGTAACTACGACTTTGAGTGATTATGAGGATTTTGATGGCATGAAGGTGCCAACAGTGTGGGCTGTCAATATCGAAGGTATGCCTGAAGGGAATACCTCAATTGTTGTGGCTGAACTGGAACTAGATTACCCAGTGGCGGCATGGATGTTTGCAGAACCAACAGCTGAGTAATTCAGCTTAAATCTGTGATTTGACTATAGAGCAAGGCGAGCTACACTTAACATGGTGTGTAGTTCGCCTTGTTTGTTTTTTTTACCTTTTAATTGGGGTGTGCTGTGAATTATATAACAAAACTTGAAATTCTAAGAAAAAATAATTATAAAAGAAACTTACAAAATTTAATTATATTTAA
>CAYJLL010000207.1:0-2910 GCA_964370955.1 uncultured Rikenellaceae bacterium
CGGTTACTTAGGGGTTGTTAACGCTGGACTAAAAGTTCGTTTCAACAAATCTGACGTCAAACCAGATGGCACAAAACGTGAAACCCGCGATTGGTACGAAAATATTGTACGATAAATATTTGGCTAACAAAAGTAAACCCCAGTCCTCTAGAGAATTGGGGTTTATTTTTCGACTACGATAATTGGATGATTAAAATATAATTGCGATTTTACATTAAATATTTTGAATACAAATAATTTTTCATTACTTTTGCACTCGCTTTAGGATCCAAAGCACTTTGGAGAGAAGAGCAAATCATGGCGAGGTAGCTCAGCTGGTTAGAGCGCATGATTCATAATCATGAGGTCGGCGGTTCAAGCCCGCCTCTCGCTACAAAAAGAAAAAGGGTTGTAAACTATGTAAGTTTGCAACCCTTTTTGTTTTATCACAACCTTTGCGACTTTGCAACAGCAGTATAAAAACAAAATCAGCAAGCGGATTACAACCCACTTGCTGATTTAATATAGATTAAGGTCTAAACTAGTATTTATCTTCTAATTTTTTAGAAACTAGTCTACCTCGCCTTGAAAAGTTGATGAGGGAAGATCAAACTCATTCACCAGATTAGCATCTGTATAACCTCTCCAACCATAGCGCACATAGCGAGGATTTTTAATATCGGGCGAGCTTAGTTTGACCTTACCATCAACAACCACAGCCTTAGCTGGGCGAAAAATGCCAGGAAGCTCGGCTATTTCAAAACCACGTAGGGGTTCGCCATCAGAACTTCTCATTCCTTCGTTATTCTCAAAACTCACCCAGAGGGCTCCCCCGCTAAATTCAACATCCTCGAACATAGGCCCTGCTGGGCAAATATCCCAATTGTAGTTTTCACTCAAAGCCACTCGAGCAAGGCGATCTCCAATAACTTTCTTTTCACGTGGGTGCACATCATTCTCATCACCCTTATCCGAACTCACAACCATCGCCACACCTTCGATACCATCAGCAAGCTCCCGTTGAGAATCCCTAAAATGCGGCCAGCTAGGGCGATTTACGCTCGATAGCTGAACAAAATTCACAGGAAAGTCCCCACCAAAGACTCCTCTCCAACTACGAATCATCATGGGGAACAATTGGGCGTGCAATTCGATATTATGGGCGTTGCTCTCACCTTGATACCAAATTGCACCTGCCATGGTGAAATCTTTAATGGGAGCTATGGCTGTTTCAAAAAGATAAGCGGCTTGATAGGGGTGGCGTTGAAGAGGATTTTTAGAGAGTTTAAGATTTTGACCTGCTCTTTCTCTCACCCATCCGAACACCATATCGCTAGAGAGCCAATTACTAAGAATGTCTGGCAATTCAAACTCCAAGGTTTTGCGATCTATCCACGACTCAATGGGAGATCCTCCCACTGCATTTGCCACTATCCCCACGGGCACCTCTAGTGAATCGCTCAAAGAACGAGCAAAATAATAGGCAACTGCCGATAGTCCAGCAACATTATCACTGGAAACACTCTCCCATTTCGTTGGATGGTAGTGCATCAGGCGATTAATAGAATCCATAGCCTCCTGCGACCAATTATTCGCATCGGTGTGATAGATCTCACGCTGGTTATAAATACGAATCATATCGGAATACTCCCCAGCAGAGGCTATACCCTCTTTGGCTCCAGTACACTGCTGTACGCTCCATTCCATATTCGATTGACCTGCTGCTAACCATATCTCGCCAACCAAAACGTCCTTAAATTCAAGAGTTCGAGATGGCGCAGATATGGTTAAAGTGCGGGGTTTGCCCACTTTAAGAGGTTTTAGATGAACGCTCCAGTCTCCATAGGTGGATGTGGTTGCGCTTGCTGTTTGTCCTGCAAATTTCACGGTCACTTTCTCCCCTGCGTTTGCTAGTCCTGCGATTTTCAGTTCTTTCCCACGCTGCAAAATCATATTATCGCTATAGATGGGCTCCATCGTTAGGCCTCCAAAATCGCCTGTGATAGCGCCATAAACTTCGCGAGCAATCAAAGTTGCGCCATCGCCATTTGGATGCAGACCATCGGGTAGTAGCTCCGGACGTACATATAACTCCTTTTGAAGATCAATTAATTGCAAGTTCTGCGAAGCTGCCATTTGTTCTATGGTAGATTGAATTTGCCAATACCAATCGCGAGTGCCAGATTTAAAGCGAGAATGACGATGAGAAATAGGGGTCAGACGACATACGTAAATCTTCACATCAGGGTTCACCTCACGAAAAGAATCTATCAAGGTCATATAGTCCTCGATAAACTCTCCTCTGTGGTTTGGCCAATTGCGAGGGTCAGTGTCATTCAAACCAAGGTGGATAATAACTTGGTCGGCATTGAAATCTAGTGCTTTTTTATATTCCTCTGTGAGATTATAGGGGTTGTGCCCTTTACGAAGTAGCGTTGCTCCACTGTGTCCAAAATTACCAACTATGTAATCCTCGCCCAACATCACTTGAAGCTGCGAGGGATAAGAATTCACCTCACGGTTTTCGATGCCAGCACCATAGGTCACACTATTGCCCACACAAGCAACACGATTTTTTTGCGCCAGGGCGGAGTTTGATATGAACATCAGCAGAAAAAAGTTTATTAAGAGTGTTTTCATGTTTCTATTTAAATTGACAAATACAAATATGAGCTGAATTTCAATTATAAAGATACTTAAATGAAATTCAGCTCATACTATGATTGTGTTTATCGATTAAAAATTCTAGTGGAAATATTTTTGACTAACATCGTTTCCTTTGCTGTCCTTGACCACCATATTCAACATACCGCCATTGTGGTCGAAATATAGAGCTTTGATCTTATGCTTGCCTTTTTGAAGCGAAATCTGACCGCTCAATTCACGTGGCGAGTGCCCTCCGTCATTGTCGATCACCTCAAGATCATTCAC
>CAYJLL010000208.1:0-2892 GCA_964370955.1 uncultured Rikenellaceae bacterium
ACCCTACACTCCTGCGTGGGTTGTGGCAAGTTCTGAATCGCAGCGTATGGCAATTGAATCTGCCCAAGACAAATCACAAGGCGTAGCCACAGCCCGAGCAATTTCAATGCTACTATATCGTGGAGCTCCCGCCTATAATCTCACTCAATCACCCCAAAGCGTAGGCTCATATCAACGCTATCAAGGATCGAAACTAGCCGAGAGATTCGACCATCAGAGCTATCTTTCGATGCTTCACACCCTCGACTCACACAACGTCGGGCGAGGCAGAGCTGGAGTGCGTGAGGCGCTAGGCGAGATCAGCGCATCGACCACCATTATAGCCATCTCCTCCGATATACTTTTCTACCCTAAGGCAGTCGAAGAACTTGCATGGGGAATTGACGATGCAAGCTACCACTTAATAGAGTCAGATTTTGGGCATGACGGTTTTTTGATAGAAACACGCAAAATAGGTCAAATCCTAAAACCTGTAATAGATACAATACTAGAGGATTAACACTAAAAATATACACATGAAAAAACAACTACTTCCGCTAATGGCAACCATTGCTATGTGCTCTTGTGGGGAGGGTAAACCCACCAAACTCAAAGTCGACCCATATCCAGTGGCTCGCATGGACACCACAGTTGTGGACGACTACCACGGTACTAAGGTCTCTGACCCTTACCGTTGGTTGGAGGACGATCGCTCGGCGGAGACCGCTGATTGGGTTAAAGCAGAGAACGCTGTAACGCAAAATTACTTGGCTCAGATTCCTTTCCGCGATCAAATCAAGGAGCGCCTGACCGATCTATACAATTACCCAAAGGAGGGAACTCCTGGCAAAGTGGGTGACTACTATTTCACTTATAAAAACGATGGACTCCAAAACCAGTCGGTTCTCTATTACAAAAAAGGTAAAGAGGGACAGGAAAAAGTATTTATCGACCCAAACACCCTCTCTAGCGATGGAACTGTTGCACTGAGCGGTGTAGCATTTAGCTTTGATGATAAATATTGTGCTTATGCAGTTTCTAACGCGGGTTCAGACTGGGTAAACATCAGAATCAGAGAAATTGAAACAGGAAAAGACTTGGACGATGTAATCGAGTGGGTTAAGTTCTCAAATGCTGTTTGGAGCAACGATGGTGGTTTCTACTACTCTCGCTACGATAAACCTGAGGGCTCGGCACTAAGCGAGGTGAACGAGTTCCAAAAAGTGTACTACCACAAGCTAGGCACTTCTCAATCACAAGACGTGCTTGTGTATCAGGACAAAGCTCACCCATTGCGCTATTTCTCAGCGATCACCACAAAAGACAGCCCATGGCTACTGATTAATGGCTCAGAGGGTACCTACGGTACAGAACTACTTTACAAGAAAGCCGATTCAAAAGCTCCATTCAAAGTTCTATTCCCAGGCTTTGCTAACGAATATTCGTTGATCGACATTCAGGGAGACGAGGCTTATTTGATGACCAACGAAGGTGCACCAAATTGGCAAATCATCAAAGTTGATCTCAACAACCCAAGCAAGCAACAGGTGGTTATCAAGGAATCTGAGAATCTTCTTCAGAGCGTTACCACTGCTGGTGGCTACATGATGTTGTCTTACCTTCAGGATGCCTCTTCAAAAGTATACCAATACAAGTTTGATGGCACGCAGGTACGTGAGGTCGCACTCCCTGGCATTGGTACAGCATCGGGCTTTGGTGGTGAGAAAACAGACACAGAGGTTTTCTACTCTTACTCGAGCTACAATACTCCTCCAACCTCTTACACCTATTCTTTGGAGAGTGGCGAGAGCACCTTGTATCTTCAAACCAAGGTTAATTTCAATTCGGACGATTACGAGGTTAAGCAAGAATTCTTCGCCTCGAAAGACGGCACTCAAGTTCCTATGTTTATCGTTCACAAAAAAGGACTAGAGCTTAATGGTCAGAACCCAACATATCTGTATGCCTATGGTGGATTTAGCATCCCTCTAACCCCTAGCTTCTCACCCACTCGTATTGCGTTCTTGGAGCAAGGCGGTGTGTATGTGGTTGCAAACATCCGTGGAGGCTCAGAATATGGCGAAAAATGGCACAAAGGCGGTATGAAAGAAAACAAACAAAACGTGTTTGACGATTTCATAGGCGCAGCTGAGTACCTGATCGAAAAGAAATATACTTCAAAAGAGAAAATCGCTATCGCAGGTGGTTCAAACGGAGGTCTATTGGTGGGAGCTTGTATGACTCAACGCCCTGATCTATTCGCAGTTGCTTTCCCAGCAGTGGGTGTATTGGATATGCTACGCTACCACAAGTTCACCATCGGATGGGGTTGGGTTGTTGAGTATGGTTCGAGCGATGTTGCAGAAGAATTTGAGTATATCTATAAGTACTCGCCACTTCACAACATCAAAAAAGGCACTTGCTACCCTGCAACTATGATTACCACTGCCGACCACGATGATCGTGTGGTTCCTGCTCACTCATTTAAGTTTGCTGCCACTCTTCAGGCTGCACAAGGGTGTGACACACCGACTCTTATTCGCATAGAGACCAACGCTGGTCACGGTGCTGGTAAACCAATCTCAAAAGTAATTGACGAACAGGCTGACATTTGGAGCTTTATGCTTTGGAACACCAATAGTCCTTACACTCCTGTTCAATAAAACTATGAGAACAGGACTATTAATATTATCAGTTCTTCTGCTGGCGAGTTGCTCGCAGAAAGAATTTCCCTCTCCAACACTTGCCATCCCTCAAACGGGATGGCAATACTCTCTGGAATATAGCGATGAGTTTGATGGAGAGAAACTAGACCGCACCAAATGGCACGATACAAACCCAAATTGGTTGGGGCGCGAGCCTGCTCTTTTTATGGCAAAGAATGTGAGGCTTGAGGATGGTATGCTCATTTTG
>CAYJLL010000209.1:0-2861 GCA_964370955.1 uncultured Rikenellaceae bacterium
TCTATGATGATACTCTATCGTGTTTGATTCGTCCAGGAGAACGCTTTCAAACCGCGCTTTTGGATCGCGAACGTTCACGAATAGCTAGCTATCTCCAAGATGAAGGTTATTGGGGGTTTGGGGTTAGTTATATATCTTTTGCCGCCGACTCAACCGTAGGTGGCGGATTGGTAGACGTGGATATACGCA
Organism: uncultured Rikenellaceae bacterium; assembly: GCA_964370955.1. GTDB lineage: Bacteria > Bacteroidota > Bacteroidia > Bacteroidales > Rikenellaceae > Mucinivorans. Next base: position 190 of record CAYJLL010000209.1, read on the forward strand.
TCAGACGCTATGTTGAGGGGGCAGATGCAAATGGCGAACCAATCCTGACAAACCACCCTATCTATCGCATCTCCGATATTAGCCTGAATTCCTATTTTGACCCCACGGTGAATCTGATTAATGCCCAGAGTACATTTGATACCCTCACTGAACGTGGTATTGACATTCTCTATCAGCGTAAACCTTATATTCGTCCGCAAGTTTTGGTTAATGCCGTGAGGCTTTCGCCCAATGAATTCTTCGATGCCTCTTCGGTTGTTCGAACACGCGAGAATCTCAGAAATTTGGGTTATAGCGCAAATATGATATTCACGGAGAAATCTCAACCCGAAGACGAGCAAATAACCCTAACGCTCACCGATAGTTCGGGTACAGAGCTCTCGACCAAAGAGAGACTGTTGAGTTGTGTGATTCAATGTACGCCTAATTTGCGTCAGAACTTTAATACTGAACTAGAACTATCGACCACTGCAAACTATTTCTCGGGAGCTCTATCCTTCGGTTATCAAAACCTTAACCTATTTAGAGGAGGCGAGATTTTTAGTGCCGATGTGAGGGGGGCCTATGAGTTGATGAGAAGTGGATCGACCCGCAACGCTTTCGAGCTGGGTTTTACTGTTTCGCTTGAAGCACCGCGTTTTTGGTTGCCAATTAGCGAGGATAAACAATCTCTGTATCGAGGAGCAGCCTCAAAAGTGACTTTGAGCTATTCCTCGCAAGAGAGGCCTGACTATCATAGAGATCTGATGAGTGCGGTGTTCGGCTATTCATGGACAATGAAAAATGGTGCACGGTTTACCATCAATCCCTTGGATATTAATCTAGTTAGTGTGCCATGGGTGAGCGATAGTTTCCTTGAGACCATAGAAAATCCCTATCTGCGCAATAGCTACGAGTCGCAGATGATAGCTGGTATGAGTAGTTCATACTACTACACGACCAATGCAAATTTGAATGAAAATGGTTTTGTGTTTCGTGTGAATGCCGATGTTAATGGCAATTTGCTCTCGGGCCTAAGTCATATCTTTGGCGATAAAACCTCTCAAAGTGGAGAAGAGTTTCATAGGATTTTTGGGCTGCGTTTCTCGCAGTATGCACGTGCGTCAATGACCCTCTCGGGTAGGGCTAACCTCTCGGACGAAACTCAGCTTGGATGGCGTTTCTTACTAGCAGGAGGCTATGCCTATGGTAATTCGAATACTATACCTTTTGATAGGCTTTACTTTGCTGGAGGAGCAAGCTCAATGAGAGGCTGGCAGGTGAGAACTCTAGGGCCTGGTTCTGTCTATATCGACGATTTGGGGAGCTATCCCAATCAACAAGGCGACTTGCATTTGGAAGCTAACTTGGAACTGCGCCAAAAGTTAATATATGGGCTTAGTGGGGCTATGTTCTTCGATTTGGGTAACATCTGGATGAACTCTGATGGCGAAACTCGCGATAACGCGCGATTCAATTTCAATACCTTCTATAAAGACCTCGCGTTTAATACTGGTCTTGGTCTGCGATATGATATTGCTGGGATGATGATCCTGCGCTTTGATTGGGGTCTAAAGCTCCACAATCCGAATAATCTACAAGGCCAGAGATGGTTTAAGAATCTCGGATTTGCAGACTCCGCCTTCCATTTTGCCATAGGTCTGCCTTTCTAGGGGGCAGTTTTGGTCGTGTGCGAAAAATTTGTATCTTTGTTGTTATATATTTTTATAATATAGGCAAAGACTTCTCTTATGAAAAAATCTATTCTTTTGGCCTCTTTGGTAATGATGATTAGCATAACAGCTGCTATGGCGCAAAAAGTGCAAACTATCTTGTTGGACACTGTGGGATATCCCGCTGCTCAGCCAGATATTTCATTTATGCTATCGGACAAGGACTTTGAGTTTATTATTTTGGATCAGAACGAGAAAGACTCTAAAGTTTCTGAATATTCCCAAGTGCTCGCCACGCCCGAGAGATTGTATATGGCCGATGAGTTTACGGGGCGCATCAAATATTTCGACCACCAAGGTAAATACCTAGGAACTGTGATTCGCAAACGTGATGATGGGCAGTATCTCTATGGTTCTTTGGGGAAGTTCGTTTTTGCAAATGATTCTTTGTATGTTGAGAGTGATACTGACCTTCAAAATATTGTAGTGTATGACAAGGATGGCAAGAACTGGCGAGTAATCGAAAATAAAGAAGAGACCCCATTTGAAGATTTCATAGTCTCGGGCGATGATATTATTCTTGCCACAAGCCATTATTATGAGAATCGAGTTGCCGTAAAAAACACCTCCAGCGGCGAGGTCGCCTACCATTTCCCCGTGGGCGAGAATTGGAACGAAGGGTGGGGCTTGCAAAATAATATAGCCCTAACACCAACAGACACCCTGATGATATTCCCACGCCTTGATACTATCTACACCTATCACCACACAGGGTTGAAGCCTGCCTACGAAGTGAAATATTCGGGTAAAACCATACCCGAGAAAATTAAAGATGGCGAAGGTCCTAGGATTTTTATGACAGCCCATGAGTACGGCTTTTTCGTTGGGATTGAAGAACTAAAGGCCTCGAAGGATTATATTTTTGGAAGCTACGCTGCCGAAAAAACTCTGCTTAATAATGAGCAAATACGCATGGGGACAGAGTTTATCTTCGATAGACGAAGTGGCAGTGTGGTTAGT
>CAYJLL010000210.1:0-2825 GCA_964370955.1 uncultured Rikenellaceae bacterium
CATCCGCTATATGATTTTTGGTAATGTGCTTAAAAATGGAACCTACCCTATCTCAGTAAGCTCAGAGCGTATAGTTCAAGCTGCTGCGATTGCTCAGTATGCCCAAGATATGGGCGCTGACTATTTGTGTCACGGTTCAACGGGCGCGGGTAACGATCAGGTGCGTTTTGATATGGTGTTTAACTATGTGGCTCCAAAAATCGAGGTTATCGCCTTGATTCGTGAGATGGAACTAACTCGCCAGCAGGAGATTGACTACCTAAGAGAAAATGGTGTTGATTTTGACTTCGTTAAAGCGGAATACTCTATTAACCAAGGTATCTGGGGTACATCTGTTGGTGGTAAAGAGACTCTTACCAGCAACCAAACTCTCCCCGAGCATGCCTACCCTAGCCAAATGACTGCCACCGAGCCGCAGACTATCACCCTGACTTTTGATAAGGGCGAGATGACTGCCATCAATGGCGTTGCTTATAGCGATAGAGTCAAAGCGATTCAGGAGCTACAAAAAATTGCAGCCCCCTATGCAATCGGTCGTGATATGCACGTGGGCGATACTATCATTGGTATCAAGGGACGTGTTGGATTTGAGGCGGCAGCTCCAATTCTGATTATCAAGGCTCACCACATGCTCGAGAAACACACCCTAACCAAGTGGCAGTTGTTCTGGAAAGATCAAATTTCGGCTTTCTATGGCAATTTCCTTCACGAGGGTCAATATTTCGATCAGGTGATGCGTGATATGGAGGCTATGCTCGAGGCGAGCCAAAAGAATGTGAGCGGTAATGTAATCATAGAGCTTCACCCCTACCGTTTTGTATTGGTGGGCGTTGAGAGTGAGCACGATTTGATGTCGAGCGCATTTGGAGCCTATGGCGAGGTGATGGACGGCTGGAGCGGCAAGGATGTCGAGGGCTTCGGCAAAATCTTTAACAATCAAAACGTTATTTACAAAGCTGTTAACGATGGAAAATAATACACAAGGGGGCTGCGGCTCCTCTAAAATAATTAACGTAGCCATCGTGGGAGCGGCAGGCTACACGGGGGGCGAGGCTCTAAGATTGCTTTTGCACCACCCAAATGTTTGTCTGAAATGGGCACACAGTAGCTCTAACGGCGGTAACCCTCTGAGCGCAGTTCACAAAGACCTGCTAGGCGACACCGACATGAGCTTCGCCAGCGAAATGAACTGGGATGGTATTGATTGCGCATTTTTGTGTGTGGGTCATGGCGACGCTCGTAAGTTCTTGGAGGCTAACGATGTTCCTCAGGGCGTAAAGATAGTTGACCTGAGCCAAGATTTCAGAATCGAGGGTTCGACTTCTATTGGCAGCCGTGAGTTTGTCTATGGCCTGCCAGAGATGAACAACGAGGCTATCAAAACGGCAAACAATATCGCCAACCCAGGCTGCTTTGCTACTTGCTTGCAGTTGGCGTTGTTGCCACTTGCAAAGTCGAGCAACATTCAAAGCGACGTTCACATTAGCGCTATCACAGGCTCAACGGGTGCAGGTCAGGCTCTTGCGCCAACTTCGCATTTCTCGTGGAGAGCTTCGAATATGTCTGTCTATAAACTTTTCACCCACCAACACCTTCGTGAGGTGAAGGGGATGATTAAGGTGTGCGGAAATGATGTACCATCTGTGAACTTTGTACCCTATCGTGGCGACTTCACTCGTGGTATCATTGCCACTCTCTACACCAAATTCTCAGGCACCATCGAGCAGGCCTACGCTTTGTATGAAGACTACTATAAAGATGCACCATTCACGCACGTCTCGCGCGAGAACATCGCTCTCAAACAAGTGGTTGCCACTAACAAATGTTTGATCTACCTCGAAAAACACGACGACAATTTGGTGATTGTTAGCATCATAGATAACCTACTAAAAGGAGCTTCGGGGCAAGCCGTTGAGAACATGAACTTGATGTTTGGACTGCCAGCCAAAGCAGGCTTGGGTCTGAAAGCTACTAATTTTTAATCTTCCTATTCAAACTTTAAGATGAAACTTTTTGATGTATACCCCATCAACGATATAGAGATCACTCGTGCTCAAGGCTCTACGCTTTGGGACAACGAGGGAGTGGAATACCTAGATATGTATGGCGGACACGCTGTGATTTCGATAGGACACTCAAACGAGCACTACGTAAAGACCATCAGTGAGCAAGTCGCTCAGATTGGTTTTTACTCCAATTCGATTCGCATCCCTCTCCAGCAAAAGCTAGCTGATTTGATGGGCAAGCTCACTGGCAAGGACGATTACCAACTATTTTTGGTAAACTCGGGTGCCGAGGCTAACGAAAATGCCTTGAAACTCGCATCATTCCACACGGGGCGCAAGAAGATAGTATCTTTCAGTGGCTCTTTCCATGGTCGCACCTCGCTAGCGGTTGCTGCTACGGACGATCCTAAGATCACAGCACCTATCAACGAGACTGAGAATATTATCTTCTCTGAATTCAACAACACAGAGGCTCTAAAGGCGGTGTTTGCTCAAAGTGGAGATGAGATTGCAGCTGTGATTATCGAGCCTATCCAAGGAGTTGGAGGTGTTCAAGTGGCGAGCGATGAGTTCCTTAAGACCATACGCACACTTTGCGATAAGCACGACTCGTTGTTTATCTCGGACGAGGTTCAGTGTGGTTGTGGACGCACGGGCAAATATTTTGCTCTAGATCACGCAGGAGTGTCGGCCGACATCTACTCTATGGCCAAAGGTATAGGTAACGGTTTCCCTGTTGGAGCGATTATGATTTCGCCCGCTATCAAAGCTAGCTATGGACTTCTGGGTACAACCTTCGGGGGTAACCACTTGGCTGTT
>CAYJLL010000211.1:0-1935 GCA_964370955.1 uncultured Rikenellaceae bacterium
CTCCAAACCACGCAGGAAGTGAGTAGTTGGTTCTTTTTGAGCATCCACTAGGGCTAGTATATACTTATCGCCTAGGACAGTGTTCATCGCTTTTTCGCCCCCGTCAAGAAGCACTTGAGCATCAAGGTTTATCTTACCTAGGATTTTCAACTCTTCGCTTTGAGCGCGAATTTCCATCTCAAGAGAGATGTTTTCATTAGGTTTCACCTCGAAGATCTCAGATTTCATCAAAATAGATCCATCGTCGGTGCGATTGCCAGTTATCAAACGATAAATACCGCTTTCTAGGGGCAAAGGTTTCGCAAATAGAGTGCTAAATGAAACTCCCGCGCCCATGTCGGTAGCAACAGTGTGGCTCATGTCAACTGTTTTGAAACGACCATCAACTAGTTTTGCAAGCGAGAAATTCGCATAATATTTAGGGTCCTCAACTGGCGAATTGGCAGAGAGTTTAACTTCTAGCTCTGCACCCGCTACACCAGCGTTATCAGCCTTAGAAGAAGCGAATATTTCCACCCATTTTTCACCATCGAAATACTCAGGGCGAGCGGTCAATGCTTGACGACGAGCAGGGATACCATGGCTTCTATGGAGTGCAATCATATAACGAGCTAGGGCTGCATCGTCAGCAATACCCAAACGCTCAACCGCTAGTGGCGACACGGGCACATTCCATTTGTTCACCCCATCATAGCCCCCTTTAGGCATTTCGCCCTTGAGGTCTTTTTTCGATAGTACACTGCGATAGGCTGTAAGATTCTCTCTATCCACACGAGGCGCGAGAATATACTCCACAAAATACTCTTTATCCTTATATTGTTTTGCGCCCTCTAGATGATCACGCAACACCTCAACGGGGGTATCTGTTAGATCCTTTGGCGAAACAACCTCCAACAACTGTATAGCCACCTCTACATCTTCTTTAGCTGTGGTGCTAAGGAAGTCAGCTATTTGATGGCTATTTCCACGCGCTTTTGTAATCAGAGGTACAATTCGCTTGACATCAATGCCAATTTTTTGCGCCAACGCCACCGCATCTTCCTCGCCAAGAAAAGTTGCCACATAAGCGCCACGGATTGAATCCTCTTGCGCCCAACGGCGTCCATTCTCTGCCGCCATTTCCTCGCTCACTGGATTATTCACTGGTAGCGATACTGGGGCCACCAAATCTTGGGTATAGGCATAAACATCACTAGCGGTTTTATCCAAAATCACCTCTGCTCTATCGCTCACTCTCAGGTCGATTTTCGAGATTCCATACTCTCCATCTTTGCTCGCCCAAAGGCTCACATCACCCAAGCCCGATTCGTAGCTTACCTCGCCATTATCATCGCTAGGCGTGGTGATAATAGGATGCAACTCGCCATAGTTGAAAATCTCAAACACAACATCTGCGCCCTCAACGACATTGCCGTCTTTATCTTTGACCACAACGGTAAATTCTTTGACTGGGGCATAGTTTTTAGTTACATTAATCTCAGTGAAGCCATCTCTTCGTGCAATCACTTTTTCGGGCCCGTCATAATCGCCAAACACCTTAGTGAACATCAACAAGCTACGCTTTGCAGGGGCATCAAACCACCCCTTATTCAACACCGCCTCTGGCTCGCAGGCTCCAATATAATACCATGTGCCATCTGCCCAAGCCTCAACCCAAGCATGATTATCATCGGTGTGTGCCCAACGTGGCACATATATCTGGCGTGCTGGGATACCTAAAGCACGCAAAGCAGCCACAGTAAACGAGCTCTCCTCGCCACAACGTCCACCAGCATTGCGAACAATTGCCGTTGGCGAATAGGTGCGACCATCGGTTGGAGTGTAAACTACTTTTTCGTGACACCAATGGTTGACTTCCAAAATTGCCTCTTTCATAGACATTCCCTTAACTCTATCTTTCAACTGCTCATAGAACACCACTCTCGAGGTATCCAG
>CAYJLL010000211.1:1945-2824 GCA_964370955.1 uncultured Rikenellaceae bacterium
CGGGCAGCACATAATGCACAAATAAATCCATCGGCACACTATCGCCCCAACTCATCGTCTGGCGAGCCTTTAGAGCCGCTTGCGCATTGATGCGATACAACTCTTCGTTATATTCCCCCGCATCACCATAGGGCATATAGGCATACAGAAAATCCATCGCCTGCTGCATCTTAGGGTCAGCCTCTGGAGTGCGATCGGGCAACCACGATCTTTCGCTGAGTCTGCTCTCGACTGCCTGAGCTTGTTTTTCACTCAACAATCCATCCACCTGCGCTCCATTTTGGCATCCGCCCAAAAATAATACGCTACAAATTAATGCTACACAAAAATTTTTCATCATTTAAAAATATTACAATTTATCTATTACGTTTTTAATCTATTATCTATGATTGCTCCTCGCTCCCAAGACTATCTGCTTTAGGGAGTTCATTTTTCGGCTCTTGAGAGTCAACCACCAACTCAAGTTCTGTAGTGTTTGCTCTTTCGCTCAACCAATCATACACCATTTCGTATTGTTCTGAACTAATGTGCTTTCCACTTTGCATTGTTATGTGACACAAAAGTTTTTTACTGATTACATCTCCGCTGGTCGAAAATCTATCAGCCTCAGATATTACCACACTCTCTATACCTTTTACTAGTCGTCCCATCTCACGCGCGATATCTCTCACGGGCACAGTATCTTGGGTGTAGTAGCGCAATTGGGTGTGGAGTTCTTCGATCTTGCGATCTTTGTCCAGCAGCACATCGGTGCTTTTAGTGAGAAGGTATTTTAGAGAATTATCGCTCACCGAATCGGTGGATTGATTGACAACCAAGCTAGTATTCTTCAACCCGTAGAACTCCATGCGTCCACGTGCAAAAGCGATACTATCGCTA
>CAYJLL010000212.1:0-2793 GCA_964370955.1 uncultured Rikenellaceae bacterium
AGAAGGACCGTCAACTGTCTTCTGAGTAGCAGTAGTAGCGTGAACAGTAGTCATAAGACCCTCTACGATACCGAAGTTATCGTTGATAACTTTAGCAAGAGGAGCAAGACAGTTAGTAGTACAAGAAGCGTTAGAAACGATAGCCTCACCTTTGTACTCAGAGTTGTTAACACCCATTACGAACATAGGAGTAGTGTCTTTTGAAGGAGCTGACATAACAACACGCTTAGCACCAGCGTCGATGTGCTTCTGAGCAGTCTCTTGAGTTAGGAAAAGACCAGTTGACTCAACAACATACTCTGCACCTACTTCGTTCCACTTCAAGTTTTGAGGATCACGCTCAGCAGTTACGCGGATTTTTTGACCGTTTACTACAAGGAAACCTTCCTCGCAAGAAACCTCACCGTTGAACTGACCGTGAACAGTGTCATACTTCAACATGTAAACCATATAGTCTACAGAGATAAGGTCATTGATACCTACGATTTCAACATTTGAGTTGTTGATTGCTGCGCGGAATACAAGGCGGCCGATACGACCAAAACCATTGATACCTACTTTAATTTTTGACATCTTTTTAGTTTTTTATAAATTGGTTATTGTTTAAGTTGTTTTATTTGATGTTATTTCAGACTGCAAAGATATAATTTATTACGATACAAAACCATAAATTTGCATAAATTTTTATGCCTTAGGCTCAATTTTTTATGGGTATGAAAACTATTCGAGCGTCGTGGTCAATTTTTACGGCCAAAGCCATCACTCGAGGCTTCCCATCCTCGACATACAAAAACGGTCGTTCCATACGCTGAGGCTTGATTGGGAGTGATCCATCCGTGCGTTTTATCTCCTTTTCCATGATGGAAAAATTTTCAGCCTTTTCCCAATTAATACCATCCCTCGATGCCATCATACCAACATAGGTATGGGCATGAAATATTGCGTAAAAGTGTTTCGTTTTTTCATCATATAGTAGCGACATATCTTCTGTGTCCCAGTCCTTTATGACAGCTTTGTCCTGCATTACAAAACCACGGTCAGGGTGAGATGAGATAGCCAACGCTTGGTTGCGTTCAAATTTGGTGCTACCTGGTTTGTCGCCTTTGACAATCAGATAGTATTTTTTATCTGCGCCCTGGGTAATGGCTGGATTGACAGTGAGTGTTGTGATGGGGCCGCTCGGTTCTATAAGAGGTTCTTTGCGAATCTTAAAAGGCTTGTCCAGTGATTTTGACGATGCCACGTAGGTGCGCTGATTAACTCGCATCGGGCTCCAATTTGGATGGGAATAACCTGTTTGGGCCGTTTCGATCAACTCCTGATTAGAGATAGGGCGATCGAGCTTGGTGCTGATAAAATAGAGATAGTATTTACCGTCGAAATATTTTATTTTAGGGTTGTGAGCAGTGATAAAATCACCAGCATTTATGTTCTCTTGCTCAAAGTCAATCAGAGTGTTCACATAACGATATGGGCCTTCGGGCTTCTCGGCTACAGCGTGAGCAATCGTTGAGTGGGTAAGCCATGCATAGAAAGTGTATTCACGCTTCCAACGAGCATACACTAGATGGTAGAGCCCGTCCTCGCCCTTGATGATCGAACTACACCAGTTGTGGTAGAGGGAATCGGCAAAGATATTTTCATCTGCGACTTCTTGTATGCCCCCGGATACGTGTAGTTGCTGTGGAGTTTGCGCCGCCTCACGCGTCGCCTCTTGAGCCGAAAGGGACATACTCGAGAGTACAAGAGATACTAAAAAAATAATTCTTTTCATAGCTTTGAGTTCTTTGCTTGCCTGCACTCTATATTTGCTCGTCCACCAAATAATTATTTCGGGTCGAAGAATTACGATTTATCATCTCCCCTAGGAAGCCAGCCAAAAATAGCTGAGTGCCTATGATTGCCGATGTCAGCGCAATGTAGAACAGAGGCTGGTCGGTCACAGCTCGATAGATCTCTCCGCTGTTTTGCAGGGTGAGCTTTTCTATAATCAGTATCACAGTAATGATGGCTCCCGTTAGGAACATTAAACTCCCCAGTGCTCCAAATATATACATAGGCGAGCGTCCAAAGCGAGTTGTGAAGAGCACCGAGAGCAGGTCTATGTAGCCTTTGAACATTCTCTCCCATCCAAACTTAGAACTTCCGTACTTGCGTGCTTGGTGTGCAACCACCTTTTCGCCTATCTTGCCAAATCCAGCACGTTTTGCCAGAATAGGGATATAACGGTGCATTTCACCATAGACCTCGATGGATTTAATGACTCTCGAGCGGTAGGCTTTCAGCCCACAGTTAAAGTCATGGAGTTTGATACCCGAAGCCACACGCGCCGTAGCGTTAAATAGTTTCGAGGGTAAACGTTTGCCTATTGGATCGTAACGTTTCTGCTTCCATCCGCTCACTAGATCATAACCCTCTTCCTTTATCATGCGATACATCTGGGGAATCTCCTCGGGCGAGTCTTGTAGGTCGGCATCCATCGTAAATACAACATCTCCTTTGGCAGCTTCAAATCCCACAAATAGAGCAGGTGATTTGCCATAGTTGCGTCTAAATCGAATTGCACGAATGGCAGGGTAGTCCTTTTGTAGAGCTACTGCGCATTCCCACGAGCCATCGCTTGAACCATCGTCTACAAAAACCACCTCGTAGCTAAAGCTGTTAGCCTTCATCACGCGGTCTATCCATGCCACTAGCTCGGGCAGCGATTCAAGCTCGTTGTAGAAAGGTATTACTAATGAAATATCCATTAATTTATTTTTTAAGTATTGTCATAATCACCGGGTAGTGATC
>CAYJLL010000213.1:0-2793 GCA_964370955.1 uncultured Rikenellaceae bacterium
GAATTACCAACCCAATTTGCAACCTAGGTAGGTAATTCCAAAATCACATCTCAACGAAATTTTCACTACATTAAAAAAAATCTATAGCACCGTTATTATGGATTTTTTTTGTTATTTTTGTGGAGTTTTGCAATAAAGAACAAGAAAACAACTAAACCTAAATAAACTAAAACATGAAAAAAATCCTTACAACTTTAGGGGTGTTTGCGCTTGGTTTGCTTTTGCAGTCGTGCAAAGGAGACGCTACAGTGGCATCCTATCAAATCATCCCAATCGTGCAGAGCATATCTGAGAGTGGACAAACTTCCTTTGAGTTGAGCTCATCGACACAGATCGTCAGCGGCACAGATGCAAAGATGGTTCAAAACGCAGAATTCCTCGCACAATTTATCAAAGCCTCAACAGGTCTAACACTAGAGGTAGTTGCAGAGGGCTCTGCAAAGGGCAACATTGTGCTTGCAGTTGAGGGAGGCGATAACTCAGAGGGCTACACACTAACAGTCAATGGCGAGGGTGTAACTATTTCGGGAGCAAGTCCAGCGGGTGTGTTTTATGGCATTCAGACACTTAGAAAATCTATCCCAGTTCAACCCACTTCAACAGTTGAACTACCATCGGTTGTGATCAACGACGCGCCTCGCTTCTCCTACCGTGGAGTACACTTGGACGTAGGTCGCCACTTTTACTCTATGGACGAGATTAAGAAATTCATCGATATGATGGCTCTTCATAATATGAACCGCCTCCACTGGCACCTCACCGAAGATCAAGGATGGAGACTAGAGATTAAGAAATATCCTCTTCTAACTGAAATTGGATCGAAACGAAAGGAAACTGTGATTGGTGGCAATAGTGGTAAGTATGATGGCAAGCCTTATGGAGGTTTCTACACCCAAGATCAAGCGCGCGAGATTGTAAAGTATGCAATGGATCGCCACATCGAGGTAATTCCTGAGATTGACCTACCTGGTCACATGCAGGCGGCATTATCCGCATATCCTGATTTCGGTTGTACTGGTGGCCCATACGAAGTGTGGACTCAATGGGGAGTTTCAGACAATGTACTATGTGCGGGTAATGAGCAAGCTCTTTTGTTTGTCGAGGACGTATTGGCTGAGGTGATAGATATTTTCCCATCTAAGTACATCCATATTGGTGGCGACGAGTGTCCTAAGACTCAATGGGCAAAATGTCCTAAGTGTCAGGCTAAGATTAAAGAGCTGGGCATCAAAGGAGACAAAGCGCACTCAAAAGAAGAATACCTGCAGAGCTACGTTATCAAGCGTGCCGAAAAATTCCTTAACGACAAAGATCGTCACATCATCGGATGGGATGAAATCCTTGAAGGAGGCCTTTCTGAGACTGCTACTGTGATGGCATGGCGTGGTGAGGCTGAAGGTCTAAAGGCTGCAAAAATGGGTAACAACGTGATTATGAGCCCTAACTCATACCTTTACTTCGACTACTACCAAACTACCGACACCGAAAATGAGCCCCTAGCAATTGGTGGTTATCTTCCAATAGAGAGAGTCTACAGCTACGAACCTCTAAACGCTGCGCTCAATGAGCAAGAAGCAAAACACATCGTGGGTGTGCAGGCTAACCACTGGAGTGAGTACATGCCTACTTATGCTCAGGTTGAGTATATGGCACTTCCTCGTTGGGCAGCATTGGCTGAAGTTCAGTGGAGTCCTGCGAAGCTAAAGAATTACGAAAACTTCCTTGAGCGCATCCCTCAGCTACTTGCAATCTACAACCAGATGGGTTATAACTATGCAAAACACCTGTTTGATGTAAACGTAAACTTTGCAGTCGACACAGACAAAGGTGCTGTTATGGCTACCCTATCTACACTGAACGATGCTCCTATCTACTACACAACAGATGGTAGCACCCCTAGTGCAAGCTCTCAGCTCTACACTGAACCAGTTGCCCTAAACACCAATGGTGTGTTCAAGGCAATTGCTATTCGCCCAACTGGCGAGAGCCGCGTGTTCTCTGACAGCATCACTTTAAGCAAGTCGTCAGCCAAAAAAATCACCGCTAACCAACCCATCAATATGCAGTACGAGTACAATGGCATCACAACACTTGTCGACGGACTCAAAGGTGGTGGCAACTACAAGACTGGACGTTGGATCGCCTTTGCTGGAAATGATCTAGATGCAACTATCGATCTTGGCTCTGAGCAGGAAATCTCAAGTGCTGCAATCAGTGCAAATGTAGCGATGTATGATTGGGTTTTCTGTCCTCGTAGTTTCACAGTTGAAGTTTCTACAGATGGAAAAACTTTCACAAAAGTTGCAAGCGAGAACTACCCTGCGATGAAACAAACTGACCGCAACGGCCTACACCACTATCAGGTGGACTTCCCTGCAACAAAAGCTAAATACGTAAGAGTCGTGGTTGGATCAGAGCGATCAATCCCTGCATGGCACAGCGGAAATGGTAAGAGTGGTTACCTATTCGTTGATGAAATCTCTATCAACTAAACCCACGCTAACTAAACTAACACACAGAAGATTAAATCTAATTTAATCACTAAAAGAAAGCCCTTACTCTTAGGAGTAAGGGCTTTCTCTATATAGAAAAATAAAGTTTGATTCCCCTCAGAGGACCATCATAAGGTCATTAATCAATATTTTAAAGACGCTGTATTATTACGCAAGCAACTAGCCACCTCATTGAAAACCACACAACTTAAAATGCAAACGAAGCAGCAGAGATGGGGTTTACTCTTGCACTGTACGAACAGAGATAGGAGATGAAATATTGTTTACTTATGGATTATTA
>CAYJLL010000214.1:0-2752 GCA_964370955.1 uncultured Rikenellaceae bacterium
TGGCTAACCCCTATAATGGCATTGTGCATATCATTGGCCCTGAGATGGGCTACACCCACCCGGGGATGACCATAGTGTGTGGCGATTCACACACCTCGACCCACGGAGCCTTTGGAGCTATTGCTTTTGGTATAGGTACCTCGGAGGTTGAAATGGTGATGGCAGCGCAATCCATCATTCAGATGCGCCCAAAGACCATGCGCATTAGCGTAGAGGGTCAGCTCGCAGAGGGTGTTTCGGCAAAAGATGTTGCACTATATATAATAGGTAAACTTACCACCTCAGGTGGAACAGGCTATTTTATAGAATTTGCAGGGTCGGCAATTCGCTCGCTCTCAATGGAAGGGCGAATGACACTTTGTAATATGAGTATAGAGTGTGGCGCGCGTGGAGGTATCATCGCTCCCGATTCGACAACCTATGATTACCTCTCGCAGCGAGATGTGACTATCGATGGCAAGTGGGATACACTTTGCAGTGATAAGAATGCTAAGTTTGATGCAGAGCACTGTTTCGATGCTGCGGATATTCGTCCCATGATTACTTGGGGAAATAACCCTGGGGAAGTAATAGCTTTGGATGGCATTATCCCTGAAGACTCACCTTATATGGGATTCACTAAGGGGCAGATGATCGAGGGACAGCAGATAGACTACGTGTTCCTAGGGAGCTGTACTAATGGGCGTGTGGAGGATTTTAGGGAATTTGCATCTGTGGTCGAGGGTCACGAAAAACATCCCGATGTGGTTGCATGGATAGTCCCTGGGTCATGGGAAGTGCGTCGTGAATGCGATCGTGAGGGAATCACCGATATATTGATTGAGGCAGGATTCGAGATGCGTGAGCCGGGATGTTCGGCATGTCTTGCGATGAATGATGATAAAGTTCCAGCTGGGAAATATTGCGTTTCGACATCCAATCGTAATTTTGAGGGACGACAAGGCCCCCTCTCTCGTACTCTGCTTGCATCTCCTCGCACAGTTGCAATGGCAGCCATTGCTGGAAAAATCACCCAAAATTTGTAAACCAAGGAATTTTGATAATTCCTCGATGATGAAATTAACAAGATTAAGGCGTTCTAAAACAAGATGAAAGAAAAAATAAATATAATCAACTCGGAGTTTGTGCCACTGCCAGTGAGCAATGTGGACACCGATCAAATTATCCCTGCTCGTTATCTCACCACCACTTCTCGTGAAGGTTTTGGCGATGCACTTTTTGCCGATTGGCGCTCAAACCCTGAGTTTGCTATTAATATATATAGTGGAGTAGTGTTGGTTGCAGGCGAGAACTTCGGGTCGGGCTCCTCGCGCGAACATGCCGCTTGGGCGCTCTATGACTATGGCTTTCGAGTGGTCGTGAGTTCTAAGTTTGCAGATATTTTTCGTAATAATGCTCTCAATACAGGAATCTTGCCTATTGATGTGGCAGAAGAATTTCTACAGAAAATACTATCTAGCGGTTCAAAATTGGAAATTAATCTACCACAACAAACTCTCACAATTTGTAGTAGCGGTGAATCAACTCCTTTCACTATCGACTCCTATAAAAAAGAATGCCTAGTGAACGGCTATGATGATGTGGATTATTTGTTGAGTATTAAAAATGAAATAGAAAACTATGAAAACAAACTTTAATATAGCCCTGTTGGGCGGTGATGGCATAGGCCCAGAGGTTGTAGCTCAAGCCGTGAAGGTGCTTGAGCGTGTGGGTGAAAAATTCAACTACACCTTTAACTTTACTTGTGCGCCAGTTGGTGCAGCAGCAATAGACGAGTGTGGCGATCCATTCCCATCGCACACCGAGGAGATCTGTAAAGCGTCCGACGCCATCTTGTTCGGAGCTGTGGGTGATCCTAAATATGATAACGACCCTTCGGCCAAGGTACGCCCAGAGCAAGGTTTGTTGCGCATGCGTAAAGTTCTAGGACTATATGCTAATGTGCGCCCCCTTGAAATGTTCGAGGCTCTTGTTGATCGTTCGCCCCTGAAGCGCGAACGTATCGAAGGTGCCAACTGCGTGTTTATTCGCGAGCTAACGGGAGGAATCTATTTTGGAGAGAAGAAGCTCTTTGATGATGGCCAAACCGCTAGCGACCTTTGTGTTTATACTCAAGAGGAAATCGAAAGGGTCGTGCGCTATGCTTTGGAGGTGGCTCGCACACGTAACAACCGTCTTACTGTAGTGGACAAGGCAAACGTGTTGGAAACTTCTCGCCTTTGGCGCAGTGTTGCACAGAGAGTGGCGAACGAATATCCAGATGTTACTATAGAATATATGTTTGTTGATAATGCCGCAATGCAACTGGTTCAAAACCCACGTCAGTTTGATGTTGTGGTAACCGAGAATATGTTTGGCGACATTCTTACCGACGAACTCTCTGTTATTAGTGGCTCGATGGGACTAATGCCTTCGGCATCGGTTGGCTCTGGAGTTGCACTTTTCGAACCAATTCATGGTTCATATCCTGCGGCCGCAGGTAAAAATATCGCAAACCCTCTTGCAACTATACTTTCTGCTGCGATGCTTTTGGAACATCTTTCACTACAAGATGCCGCAAATTCAGTTCGTGCTGCAGTGAACTCTGCAATCGAAAATGGCATAGTAACTGAAGATCTAAGCGCAGAGGGTGAAAAATTCTCAACAACGCAAGTTGGTGATTATGTGGCAGATACGATTAAATGTTAAAAAAATATTAAAAAAACTTCATAAATAATTTGGAAGTAGAGGAAATAATGCCTTATCTTTGCAC
>CAYJLL010000215.1:0-2751 GCA_964370955.1 uncultured Rikenellaceae bacterium
TCTTTGAGCGCGAAAAGGCCATCACAAAGGTTGAGGATAAGCTAAACTACCCTGTTATTGTCAAGCCAGCCAATCTAGGCTCTAGCGTGGGGATTAGCGTTGCAAAGGATCGCAATGGATTGATCGCTGCAATAGAAGAAGCGGTTAAATATAGTTCACGCATTATAGTTGAGCGTATGGTCGAACAACTAACCGAGATCAACTGTTCTGTCATTGGTGATTACTACAACGCTAAGCCATCAGTTTGCGAGCGTCCACTCAACGCTGGCGAATTCCTTAGCTACACCGATAAATACGCAGGTGGTGGAAAAGGCAGCAGCACAAAAGGGATGGCGTCTGTAAAGCGTGAGATTCCTGCCAACATTCCTACCGATCAAAGCGAACGCATTGCAGAGCTAGCAACAAAAACATTCCAAGTGCTTTCATGTAGTGGTGTTTCACGCGTAGATGTGATGATAGAAGGCGCGACGGGTTTAATTTTTGTCAATGAAATTAACACCATCCCCGGCTCTATGTCTTTTTATATGTGGGAAGCGAGCGGACTTGATTTCACCTCTATGCTAGAGGAATTAATCCATGGTGCTTTTATGCGCTCACAGGAGGAATCAAAAAAAATAATTAGCTATTCAGCTAACATCCTGAGTCTCAAAGGAAAAAGCGCAAAGGGTGCAAAAAATTAGAAAAAATATCAAAAAAAGTTTGCAAAATATTTGCACAGGGAAATTATTTGTCATATCTTTGTGCTCACAAAAGGGAAGGAACTGACAAACATTCCAAACCGGATGTGACTCGGGAGCATAGCTCAGTTGGTTTAGAGCATCTGCCTTACAAGCAGAGGGTCGGGGGTTCGAATCCCTCTGCTCCCACAAAAAAGGATAACTTAAATTTAGTTATCCTTTTTTTTATGTTTAATTTTCAGCGCACTATTTAATCTCAGGCAATACTTTGGTGAAAGGTATATAAGAAAGACGTGCAGAATTTCTCATCTTATGATTTTACCCCAAAATAGCCCATTTTATCGATTCTTTAGAAGTGTGCGACAATCACTCTACTAATACATAAAAAGAGCTCATACGAGTCAATACAAGCCTAAGTGAAGATCTCACAGAAGATAATCCCTAGAAGTATTTCAACTACCCTACTATATTAATACCACAAGCCTCAAGGCAAGATTTATCTAAATAGCAGCATGATGCAAAAAAGCAGAGCGCTCTCATTTTCATGAGAGCGCTCTGCTTTTATTGTACTATTTAATTATAATAGTTCTAGGGTGTAACGGGAGTATAAATCATCGCCCCAGTAGAGGTATTGTAGCTAAATGGTGAATTTCGCTTCAATAGCTCTGCGTTGATTGCATTCATGGCACTTGTAAAGCCTGATGTATTTATATCAATAAGTTTTCCTCCATAATACGGATAGAATTCAGAACCGTCGGCAGGCAATGGATTGACGTAGGTAAATGTAAACTCATCACTTACATTTGCCTCACCCAGACCGGCTACTAGTTCTTTAATATTACCCATGAAAGGTACAAACTCTGTGTAGTCTCCAACTCCTGAACCTAGGTTAGCTTCAACTTGCTCAAAAGCTCCATCAAGGTTTGATTTGAATGACTTCACGCCTCCTGTTCCAGCGTCTTCGAATCTACCTATGATACCTCCGACAATCGGTGTTCCACTAGTAATTTGTGTAAAGTCTGCAGTACCTAGATTCGATACTGCTGTACCATAAAGTGTCAACGAGGTGACAGGAGTTGGTGTACTTTCTGCAACTTCTATTATCGATTCTCCATCGATAATCCTACCAATTCCAACCATACCTCCCATTATTGGTGAGTCTCCAGTTCCGATAACAGTTCCAGAGTTCTCAACACCATGGAATCCGAACTTAGGTTGCGCTACCTCCATTACACCAGCAATTGATCCTACAATATTTCCCGCTACAGATCCTGTGAAAGAGACATTAAAGGCTTCGATATTAAACGATGTAGCATCCATATCAGAAGATGATTTGCCAACCATTCCACCTGCGACTCCTTTGGCTGCTGTTGCAACTACTATTGCATTAGACTTTGAGTTTCCAAAAGGAAGGACTGGGCCTGTAATATAAGGTTGTGCATCTTTTTTAGTCAGCTCAACATAGCCAGCTAAACCACCAACAACATTCACACCAGTAACTTCAGTTCCCTCAGTTACAGAGCAATTAGAAATATTAGTTGATAGTTTACCGATGATTGCACCTACATTATTACCTCCACTAACAGAACCATCTTGAACGTGACAATTCTCAACTACTGTTCCAAAAGTAGCTTCACCAAGGATTGCTCCAACATTGTCTAACAAAACATCCGTCTCATCTTTGCCAGTCACCACTGGGTTAACAAAGGTTATATTTTTGAATGCCCCTACAAAACTATATTTCCCATTTACAGTAGATGTAATACCGGTAAAGAAAGGAAGACTTCCTGAATAATTTGAAATGAATCTATTATATCCATTACATACTCCATAGTAATATCCATTTACTCTCGAATCATATCCTGATTTCTCTAAACCTGCAAAGTCTAGGTCCACGAGAAGGTTCAAATTAACATAAAGAGGTGCATAGGTGAGCTTATAGTCGTTCTCTACCACATCATTAATGGGAAGTCCCATACCTTTAAGAGCAATAGCCGAGATAAGTGTTAATGCATCATTTGGGTGAATCACATTTACATCGTTAGGTCCGCTATGTTTACCACCATAGACATCA
>CAYJLL010000216.1:0-2746 GCA_964370955.1 uncultured Rikenellaceae bacterium
ACTTCTGGTTCATCGGGCACCTCGGGCACTTCGGGCGAAGGTGCGTCACCACAAGAGAATAAGAATGACAGCATACACAAGAGTGACAGTTTTGATTTTGTAAGTTTCATAATTTTTGATTTTAGAGGGTTTGTAATTATTCAACACTACGAAGTTAAATAATATTTCGCGAAAAAACATATATTTTAATAACTTTTTTCTATTAAATCATAACAATTTAATGTTTTTCTAAAACTTATCTTACAGAGTAAGTAATAATAATTTCTCCAAAATATGTAGTATCTTTGTGATTTAAAGAACCACTATGAAACTAACAACTCCCGTAACACAAGAGAGCTCAAAACTAGAACTATCACTACAGGATTCTATACTTTGCGTGGGTTCATGCTTTGCGAGCAATATAGCCAGCGCGCTTGAGGGACTTTACCTGAAAGTAGAATCCAACCCCAATGGTATTGTATACAATCCTATCTCGGTGCTTCATTCTCTAAGATCCGTGGTTGCCCCGCCTCTATACACAGCGGGGGACCTTGTGCAGCGCGATGGACTGTATCACAGCATGGATCATCACGGTGATTTTTCAGATTCATGCCCTTGTAGGGTTCTTGAAAGAATTAACAGACCTCCCATGGAGCATTTGCCAGATGTGGTAATTATAACGTTGGGCAGTTCTTGGGTCTACAAATATAATGGTTCGGTGGTGGCTAATTGCCATAAAATCCCATCAAAGGAATTCCAAAGGGAAAGGCTCACCTTTAAACAAATCACCCAAACACTCAAAGAAATTTCAGAACTTTTCTCAAGCTCTCAAATCATCTTTACGCTCAGCCCCATACGCCACACAAAAGACGGCTTGGTGGAAAACTCTCTCTCAAAAGCATTACTTCGTGCCGCAATTGGAGAGCACATAGATCAGAGTTCAAACAGTCATTATTTTCCAGCCTATGAGATAATGATGGACGAACTCAGAGACTATCGCTTCTATCAAAGCGACATGCTTCACCCCACGCAGCAGGCAGTGGAATATATTATCGAGAAATTCGAGGAGCATTTCTTTAACCCCGCGCTCACCGCCTACACAAAGGAACTCAGAGAGCTACAACGATCGCTATCTCATCGCCCTTTACACCCCCAGAGCGAAAGCTACCAACGATTCAGGGCCTCACTGGATAAAAAGATAGAAGATTTCACTAATCGCTATCCTACGGCCATTTTAAAATAGCTATGGGGTATAATTTTTGAATCGAGCATAGAGAAAGGTTCGTCAAAAATCACTACTTTTGTTGAATATTACACTAAAACTAAAAAAAATACGCAAAGAAACAATGATTCGATCAATCAAAGACTACATTCTACTAGTGCTCAAGGGCATAGCCATGGGGGCAGCCGATGTTGTCCCAGGGGTATCTGGAGGAACTATCGCCTTTATCACGGGCATCTACGAAGAACTAATCGGTTCGATCAAAAGTGTGGACGGCACTGCTCTAAAGCTCCTATTGAGTTTGCGCCTTAAGGATTTTTGGAAGAAGATCAACGGTAATTTCTTGATGGCTGTCATTGGGGGTATCGGAATCTCCATACTCTCGCTCGCGCAGCTAATGAAATATTTGCTCAGCAACCACCCCATCCTGATATGGTCATTCTTCTTTGGACTTATTATCGCCTCGGCTTTGATGATCTTTCGTCAAATCAAACACATCAGCATAGGTGCGATAGTATCTATGAGCGTGGGTATTGCGGTGGCATATTTTATCACGGTTGTATCGCCTGCTGAGACTCCCAATACCTGGTGGTTTGTGATGCTCAGTGGTGCTATTGCTATTTGTGCGATGATCCTACCCGGGATTTCAGGTTCGTTTATTCTGCTACTGATGGGCAAATATTACTTTATAATGACCGCCATCAGCGAATTGAACATTGGAATTATTGCCATATTCTTAGTGGGAGCAGTGATAGGTATTATCAGTTTCTCACACTTGCTATCATGGCTTTTGGAAAAGTTCTACAGCGTGACTGTTGCGCTGCTTACAGGTTTTATGATTGGTTCTCTTAATAAGGTTTGGCCTTGGAAAGAAACCCTCGAAACCACTCTCAATTCTCACGGCGAGACTATCCCTTTGGTGGAAAAAAACATACTACCTCAAACTTTTGAGACTATTGCCGGAACGCCCTCACAGCTTGGATGGGCAGTGGTAATGGCTGTAAGTGGCTTTCTGGCAATCTACGTGATCGAGATGGTGGGCAAACAAATGAGCAAGGGTCGCGCATAAATAATCATTACTACCACTTTTCAAGTAACAACAAAGCGCACACTGCGAAAATCGTGCTTTTTTGAAAACTTTGTCCATGAAAAAAAATCTAACAACCCTTCTGCTTGTATCACTATTGAGTACCCCTGTGGCCGCACAAGTTGAGATTCTCAAAAAGGATTCGCTTTCGAGTCATAATCTTCGTTTGATTGAATCTGTTAAAAGTAATATCTTCGATGATGCTCGCACTCCTCAGTTTTATATGACCGACCGTAGCCAAAAGTTTCTTTTCGGTATTGGAGGTTTCGTTCAGGCTAAGGGTTACTATGATTTCACTGGCACCAAAGGCTCTTCTATGAGCGCTAGTGGTTTGCCCCTCTCGTTTGACCCTTCGCTACCCGACCAAGCAAATCTATCTATGGGAGGTTCGATGCTTAAATTTGAGCTCCTTGGCAATACTAAACTCGGAATAATCGAAGCTACATTTGAGACTGACT
>CAYJLL010000217.1:0-2714 GCA_964370955.1 uncultured Rikenellaceae bacterium
CCGCTGGGCAGCCAATTATATTGCCTCGGAGATTAATAAATTCGCTCCAACCCCAGAGAAACCCTATGTGCTAGGTTTGCCAACAGGTTCAACCCCAATTGGAACCTACAAGGAGCTGATCGCTCTGTATAAAGCAGGCAAGGTGTCGTTTGAGAATGTGGTTACTTTCAATATGGATGAATACTGCGCTCTGCCACAAGAGCACAGCCAGAGCTACTATACCTTTATGTGGGAAAACTTCTTTAGCCACATCGATATCAAGCCAGAGAATACCAACCTTTTGGATGGTAATGCAGCTGACCTAGAGGGAGAGTGCCAGCGCTATGAAGAAAAAATTAAGTCTTATGGTGGTATCAAACTATTTATGGGTGGTATTGGTCCTGATGGTCATATTGCTTTCAATGAGCCAGCAAGTTCTTTGACTTCTCGCACTCGCCAAAAGACCCTTACTTTGGATACTATCATCGCTAACTCTCGTTTCTTCAATAATGACGTGAATCAAGTGCCAAAAAGCGCATTGACAGTTGGAGTAGGCACCGTGATGGATTCAGAGCAGGTTTTGGTTATCGTAAACGGTCACTCAAAAGCTCGTGCCCTACGCCATGCGGTTGAAGAGGGTGTAAACCATATGTGGACTATCTCGGCTCTACAACTTCACCCAAAGGGAATTATCGTTTGCGACGAGGAAGCTACCTCTGAGATTAAAGTTGGTACCTACAAATACTTCAAGGATATCGAGAAAGATAACTTGTAGTAGATGTTTTGGTATTAAAAATCTAAGATAACCTAGGCGTGCGAAACAGATGAAGAACAGTTCGCACGCCTTTTTTCAAATAAAGTTTTAACATTTTTATTTCTTTAAAGTTATGCAGGGCATAAAAATTAAATTACCTCTCTACCTGACGATTCTTCTGGGGATGATCCTGGGCTTGTTGTTTGGAGTCTTGGCCTATAGTGTCGATTACGCAAGCTTTGTTAGCGATTGGGTTTCTCCTTTTGGCGATATCTTTATGCGAATGCTAAAGGCAATAGCCATTCCCTTGGTGTTTATCTCCTTGGTGAAGGGGATCTCAAATATCGGCAGTGTCTCGACGCTCTCGAAGATGGGAGGACGAACGCTTATAATATATGTTGCAACAACAGTGTGTGCGATTATCCTAGGTCTGATATTGGTGTTAACCATTGCTCCTGGATCTGTGGTGGATTCCTCAGCTATGGACTCGCTTGGGGCGAGTTATGGTGATTTGGTTAGCCAACGACAAGCGGCAGCTGAATCAATGGGTGGAACCTCGCCTTTGACTTGGTTGGTGGATATGGTGCCAGATAATGTGATGGGAGCAATGAGCAATAACGGCGCAATGTTACAAGTGATTTTTATTGCTGTGCTCATCGGGGTGGCAATAATAATGGTGGGGCAGAAAAAAGCTGAACCATTTGTCAAATTGATCGACTCGCTGGATGCTATTGTGATGAAGGTGATAGATATTATTATGAAGTTTGCGCCCTTGGGAGTTTTTGCGCTGATGGCAACTATGATTATTTCTTCGGCTGGCGATATGAAGCTATTGGGGGCTCTGGGACTTTATTTTGTAACAGTTGTTGGGGGACTATTTATTCTCATACTAGGTTTTTACCCCTTGCTAGTTAAGCTCTTTACAGACACACCTCTCAAGAAATTCTATAAGAAAATGCTGCCTGTGCAGCTGCTTGGTTTCACAACCAGCTCTTCGGCTGCAACCCTGCCTCTTAATATGGAGGTGTTGCAAAGAGAATTGGGTGTGAGAGAGAAAACTGCATCTTTCGTTTTGCCAGTGGGGGTGACAATCAATATGGATGGAACCTCGCTCTATCAAGCCGTTGGTGCAGTATTTATTGCGCAGGTGATGGGGATGGACCTTACTTTTACTCAAATCCTAACAATTCTAGCCACCACAACCATCAGCTCTATCGGCACTCCTGGAGTTCCCGGGGGTAGCATTGTGATTCTTGTGATGGTCTTGGGATCAGTGGGGATTCCAGCCGAGGGGCTTGCTTTGATACTAGGATTGGATAGACCTCTGGATATGCTGCGAACAGTGGCAAACGTAACGGGCGATGCAACAGTATCGTTGATTGTCGATAAAAGAGTCGAGTAGGCTATCTTTGTTCAGAGTTATCTGATGTGAAGTTAATTAATTATTTGTATAATAAATAATTATGCACTATCTTTGGGTGAGACGACTGAAGAAATAATCTTTTGCTAGAGGGTGGTGGGTTCGGCCCTCTATTTATGAAAGAATTTAAGAATATATTATTTTGAACCCAAACTAAAACATTTAATAGTTATGAAAAAATTATTTTTACTTTTGATGGTAGCCCTCCTCGGATTCGCTTCATGTTCGGATGGCGCAAGCAGCCCAAGCGATGCAGCACAGAAAATTACGGATCTGACTATCAATACCGACTACACAGGTGTGGCTGATATGTTTCATTTCGAGAATGTGGAACCAGAAGAACTGGATAAAGTCAGAGGTATGCTTGTTGGAATATTGGCCATGTCAGCCTCTAATCTAGAAAACAAAGGCGGCATAGTTGATTTCAAAGTGCTAAATGAAACTATCAGTGAGGATGGTGAAACAGCCGTGGTTGAGGCTGAAACTACCTATGGTAATGGCACTTCAGATATATCATACCAAAACTATGTGCTTGTCGATGGTCAATGGATGGAAGAAATG
>CAYJLL010000218.1:0-2660 GCA_964370955.1 uncultured Rikenellaceae bacterium
GCTGGCACCGCAGCGCACGCCCCTAAAAGGCAAAGCCTGCTAAGATAAATCATAAAAGACGCCCTGCGTCCGAGCCGCACCCACAACACAGAGCCCATACCGATAAAAGACTCTATGGCTTACGAAAAAAATCATTACCTTTGTGAATTGATAAAAACCAAGCATGATAAAACCACAAAACATAGCAATACTAGGGGCTAGTGGCTCCATTGGCACTCAAACCTTGGATGTTGTGCGAGCCCATAGAGAGCTTTTTCAAATCGAATTATTAAGCGCCCACACCGCCTATGAGCAACTAGCTCGTTGGGCGATTGAATTTTCTGTGGGTTCGGTTGTCATCACTGACGAACGCTACTACGAACCCTTGGTGAAGCTACTAGAGAGCCATCCCATCAAGGTCTATGCAGGCGCACAAGCCCTAGAGCAAGAAGTTCAAAACTCCAATATCGACACTGTAGTAACCGCTGTGAGTGGATTTGCAGGCCTACTGCCCACTATAGCAGCGATCAAGGCAGGCAAGAAAATTGCTCTAGCCAATAAAGAGACTCTAGTTGTGGCAGGGGAATTGGTGGTGGAGATGTCTAAACAATATTCTGCTCCCATTATTCCCATTGACTCGGAGCATTCGGCAATTTTTCAATCACTCGTGGGCGAGAGTTCACCAGCACGCAGGGTTGTGATTACCGCCTCGGGTGGCGCACTGCGTGATATGCCTTTGGAGCAGCTCGAGAAAGCAACCATAGAACAGGTACTCTCTCACCCAACATGGAGCATGGGAGCTAAGATCACGGTCGATTCGGCCACTATGCTCAACAAGGGTTTGGAGGTCATAGAAGCTCACCACCTCTTTGGACTGGACGCCGCGCAGATAGATGTGGTCTTGCACCGAGAATCTATCATTCACTCCATGGTTGAGTTTGAGGATGGAGCTTTCAAGGCGCAGTTAGGCACTGCCGATATGCGTCTTCCAATACAATATGCCCTAACTTTCCCTCACCGCCTAAGTGTGAAGGGTTCGCAGGGCTACACACCCCTTGGGTCATTGAACTTCCAAGAGATTGACCCTTTGCGCTATCCTGCTCTATTTTTGGCCTATGATGCCCTGAGAGAGGGAGGTACAGCCCCTGTGGTGTTGAACGCCTCGGCAGAGGTGGCTGTGGAACGTTTCTTGAAGGGAGAGCTTGCCTTTACGGATATAGCAAAGAGGGTAGAGGCGGCATTGAATCGTTTCGAGACCCAGAAGATAGAGACCATAGAACAGATAGTGGAGGTGGATCGCATGGTGCGCCTAGGACAATAAAATTAGGACAATAAAACCTTAGTCAATTCAAGAAAACAAAACAGTTTTTAGAACTTCAACTTAAGCACAAACAACAATGTATATAGTAAACACAACTTTTGTCATCGAACCTCAAGTGCACGGTCAGTGGTACGAGTTTATAACAGCAAAGTTCATCCCCCACCTAGGGGTAGAGGGCTTTGAAGTCTTGGTATTTTCTAGAGTGCTCCACGAAGAATCAACAGGCCACTACACCTACTCACTTCAAGTTAATGCACCAGAGATGGCAGACTATCAAAAATTTGTAAGCGATATTTTGAGTGAATACAGCTCCACCGCAACAGCTATGTTTGGCGAGAGAGCACTGCATTTCACCACACTGCTCAAAAGAATTGAACTCTAATCACAGGGGGGGCTAACAATAAAAATGCAATAGATAAATGGGCAAGAAAATACCAAAAATACACTGGATGAACATCGCACACATTGCGCTGTATGCTGCGTGTGTGGCTATTATTATTCTTGCTAAACTGCGAATATCCACCAGCGATGGAGCCAGTTGGGGGTTTATTGTGGATGCCAGCCTGCCTTATCTTATAGCCTTGGCCTTAGTGGCAATTTTTTATAAACCCCTAAAAATCAGTTTCCGTGGTGGAGGCGACCCCAAGAGGGGTTTTTCGCCGAACTACAGTATCATGGGGGTGTTGTTGGTTTTGGGTGCTCAGATGATGATGGTGCCAGTGTTGTGGATATTTAAAGATGTGGATTGGTGGGCACACACAGACAATATCCTGCTTTCCAACCAAAGCGGTATAGCCCCGATGTTGGTGGGCATGGTGATATATCCCGTTATGATGGAACTGTTCTTCAGACGCATCATACTTGGAAACCTCGAGCCTCGAATTGGCCTGTGGTGGGCTTTGATTCTTAGCTCCTTGATGGAGGGTGCAAGCGCAATAGTGCCTTGGGATATGCTCACAGGCTTTAGTACTGCTATGGTCTATGGAGCTATCTATGTGAGGTGTCGCTCTATCTCGACAGTCGTTTTCATCCATATGTTGGTGGATGGTATAGGCTATTTGTTATTCCTTTTCTTAGGCTCCGAAAGCTATGTTCGCAACCAAATTCAGGGCGAATTGAGCTTTTCTGTTCTGCTGTGGGCCGCCTCCGTGATTGCCTTTATTCTTTTACTTAGCGGGCTCTCAGAAAACAAAACCACCAACCGCACCACGGGCAAGGGTTTAGTGAGAGATAAATCGTAAAGACGCTTTGCGTCCCCCATACGGTTCGCCCTAAAAAGGCAAACCCCACGAAGATAAATCGAGAAAGATGCTTTGCATCCCATAGCCGTGCGCACCGCACCCCAACGGGGAGCACGGCT
>CAYJLL010000219.1:0-2642 GCA_964370955.1 uncultured Rikenellaceae bacterium
ATTTCATGGTCGCTGACTCTAAGATCATCAATCGAGTTGCCAGCCACACAATTTGGGTTATGCGTTCGGGTGTCACTCGCAAGAATCTGCTCAGGGAACTCACCAAAATACATCAAGAAAACAAACTCAACAACCTCTCGACCATACTCAACGATGTTGATGTAACCAAGAAACGTTATAACTACAACTATAGTTACAGCTACAAATATTCCTATAGCGAGCCGAGCAAGAAGAGACGTAAATAAAACCACCTCCCCCCCGCAAAAGATTTTTCTCACAGCAAATAAAGAGAGTGGCCCCAGGCCACACATACCTATGGTAACAATTAACGAGACATATTCGCTGATAACCGTACTGCTCGGTTTTATATTAGTGTTTTTCTATATTTATGGTGCACGTGAAATTTATTTCCGCAATATCATATTTATGGGCTTTGCTCTGCGTGTGATTTTATTGTTGGCCGACTATTTCAAGTGGTTTCCTATCCTCAATTCAGGTGCGGACTCAGAGCTGTTTCACATGGTCGCCGCCAATAATGTGAAGAACTACACCAGCGATCTCAAGACAAACTATACCATTGTGTTGACTTTCATCTATCACCTGACGGACTGTTCGAGGATTATCGCTCAGTTTCTCAATGTATTGATGGGGCTTGGGATTATATTGATGGTCCAGAGCGTGTTGAAACGGCTGGATGTTGATCTCAAGCGGATGAAGATCGTGATGTTGATATTGGCGTTTATGCCAAATCTCAACATATTCTCGGCTATCTTGCTTCGTGAGGCATGGGTAGAGTTCTTTATTGCTCTCTCCCTTGTGTGTTTTGTTAATTGGTTTTTGCGTGGTGGTGCGCTCTATATAGTGTTGAGCATTGCAGCGGTTCTGAGTGCATCATTCATGCATGCAGGGGTCATTGGGGTGCTGATAGGCTACACAGTGGCATATATCATCTATAACCCTACTACCCAGAAGGTTACCATCTCACGCAACACCATTATTAGCCTGGTGTTTCTTCTAACAATAAGCTCAGTTGTAAGTTCCTCGATGGGCTTATTCACCGGGAAATTTGCAGAGTATGACAACATTGAGGACATTGTCCATGTGACCAACAGAACCACGGGGGGTGGATCGGACTACCTCACATGGATCAGTACCAATAGTGTTACTCAGAGTCTACTTTTTGCCCCTCTCAAAATGATTTACTTTTTATTTTCCCCCCTTCCCACCGAGTGGCGCGGCGCAAACGATATGATAGGTTTTCTCATAGATGGAGCAATCTATCTGATGATGTTTATCACCATATTCAAGTGTCGTGCCGCCACAGGGATAACCAAGCAACTCAAGCGATTCCTTATGGTCTCCATTGTGGTTGTGACTTTTATATTTGGCTATGGAACAACCAATGCAGGAACTGCATTTCGCCACCGCAACAAGATAGTATCGATTGTGGTAGTAACCTTTGCCATATCAACCATTAAAACCAACAAGTATGAACAGACAGAAAATAGGCATCGCTCGCAATCTTAAAATGTGGAACCATCAGGCTGCAAATTCGGCAATAGATGGATGTGTGAAGTATTGCCAGGAAAATAATATCGAGTATCAGTTCGTCGATCCCTACTCGAACGATGCACTCGAGCAAATGTGTAGTTGCGGGGCAGTTGTGTGGTTCGTTCAAAATTACCTGTATGCCGATTTGCTCCAAGCCGCGAACATCTTGCGAGCAGTTGAGGATAAAGGAGTGAAAGTTTTCCCATCAAGCAGCACCATTTGGCACTTCGACGATAAAGTGGCGCAAAAATATGCCTTCGAATCAGTTGGAGCGCCAAGCCCCAAGAGCTATGTGTTCTATGACAAAGATAACGCAATTGAGTTTATCAAGCAGACGAATCTACCCATCGTAGCAAAGTTGCGCAATGGCTCTGGAGCAAGCAACGTAAAACTAATCAGAACGATCCCTCAGGGAGAAAGCTACATCAAGAGAATGTTCGCCAAAGGTTTCGACCCCTCCCCTAGCCTGCTATATAAGGCATACTCCAAGGCTCAATCCTCAAAGAGCTTCAAGACCTTAATAAGCAGGATTCGCAAAATACCAATGTTCTTGGCAACGCGAGGTAACGCAAAGTTAATGCCCTATGAGCGAGGTTATTGCTATTTTCAGGAATATATCAAAAATGATGGTTTTGACATTAAAGTTGTGGTTATTGCAGGTAAGCTTTCATACTTTGTTCGCAATGTGCGCAAGGGTGATTTTAGGGCTTCGGGTGGAGGTGATTTTTTCTACCAAAAGAGTTATATTACCCCCGATATTATAGAATCGGCATTCAAGTGTGCCGATGATTTGAATCTTCAGTGCATAGGCTTCGATTATGTGGTAGATAAATCCACGGGCAAGGGACTGATCATCGAGATGTGCTATGGATTCGACTTTGATGCAGTGCAGGCAGCTGGCGGCTACTTCGACCGTCAGGGTCAGTGGCACGACGAGCCGCTAGTGATTACAGACGAGATAATAAAACTCCTAACCACTCAGCCATAAAACTATGATAAGGGTACTACAAGTCTTTGGGATCCTTAACCGAGGGGGTGCTGAGACAATGATAATGAACTACTATCGAGAGAGAGAGAGAGATGCCATCCAA
>CAYJLL010000220.1:0-2617 GCA_964370955.1 uncultured Rikenellaceae bacterium
TAGCTCTCTTTAGAGAGCAGGGCTTCCGCGGGGCGATGAGCGTACGCCCTGCTAGAGGGTGCCCGCACTGGGCGATGATTTATCTCTCGCAAAACCATTACCAGTGCGGCTCGCACCGGTACGCACGGCTATGTGTTTATCTCACATTGCTGGTCCAGTTCGGACTCTTAGACCGCTATGGGAGCCTTGATCGAAGGGTGAGGTTCATAGCCTATGAGTTCGAAATCCTCAAAAGTAAACTCAAAAATATCCTTCACACTAGGGTTAATCTTCATCGCTGGCAGCTCTCTAAACTCTCTCGATAGCTGCTCTTGCACCTGATCGAAGTGGTTTGAATAGATATGAACATCCCCTAGGGTATGCACAAATTCACCCACTTTAAGGCCACACACCTGCGCCACCATCATAGTCAGCAGGGCATAGCTCGCAATATTGAAAGGCACCCCAAGGAACAAATCTGCCGAACGTTGATAGAGCTGGCAGCTAAGTTTTCCATCCGCCACATAGAACTGGAACATCGTATGGCAGGGGGGCAACGCCATAGACTCAATATCCGCCACATTCCACGCACTAACTATATGGCGACGAGAATCGGGGTTATTCTTCAAGCCCTCAATCAGAGCCGAGATTTGATCTATGCTCTCGCCCGAGGGGGTTGGCCAGCTGCGCCATTGGTAGCCATAAACATGCCCCAAATCGCCATTTTCATCTGCCCATTCATCCCAAATACTCACCCCATTGTCATGGAGATATTGAATATTTGTATCCCCCTTGAGGAACCACAACAGTTCGTGGATAATGGATCTAAGGTGTAGGCGCTTGGTTGTTAAGCAGGGGAAACCCTCGCTCAAATCAAAGCGCATCTGATGACCAAAGAGCGAACGGGTGCCCGTACCAGTGCGGTCAGACTTATCTGCGCCCTCGCTCATTACTTTTTTAAGTAGGTCGTGATATTGTTTCATTTCTTTATTTTTTATGGGACTCATAGCAGTGCCAGCGGCACAAGCAATGGTTCCGTTTAACTCTCAAATAATTACTGCCCGTGCGGCTCGGACGCATAGCGTCTTTTATGATTTACCTCTCACAAAAACCACCGCCCGTGCGGCTCGGACGCATAGCGTCTTTTATGACTTATCCCTCTCACAGACCCTTTGCTAGCACACCTAAATCTCTATCCCTAGTTCTTTTATCTTGCGATAGAGCGTGCGCTCGGACATAAACAGCTCGGCGGCACTCTCTTTTCGACGACCACCATTGCGTTCCAATACCTCCACTATCCTCATACGCTCTGCCTCCGCCTTGGTTTTAGGGGCTTCGGCCACAGGGGGCAGTAGTTCCGCATCAGTTTGATCGTTGAGCACTTCGGGTTCTATGTATTCATTGGGGTTGAAGTGTGGCGCACCCACTCTTTGTGGTTCTTGCGCCTGCGCTCCAACAGCACCCATTCCGCTCATTCCACCAACACCATTCACTCCACTCACATTCGCAGCCTTTGCTCCTGCGCCCTGCATTATCATCATCTTCAAATCGTTCACCTCGCCCCGCAGGTCGAAAAGCAACTTATAGAGTATATCTCTCTCTGTTGCACTCGCAGCAGCTGCACCACCTCCAACGCTAGGATGAAGCATAGGCATAGCCGTGGGGTTAAACTCGGGCAGGT
Source organism: uncultured Rikenellaceae bacterium (assembly GCA_964370955.1). Taxonomy (GTDB): domain Bacteria; phylum Bacteroidota; class Bacteroidia; order Bacteroidales; family Rikenellaceae; genus Mucinivorans. The sequence continues at coordinate 1,661 of CAYJLL010000220.1, forward strand.
AACCCTTGAGGATGGTTACATCTATCTGGCGACCCTGCTCAATGGCAGACATCTGCTCGGCAACATTCTTCAGCTGGCGCACATTCCCTGGCCAGTCATAGTTCTCCAACAGATGCTTAGCATCGGGGGTCAGGGTAATAGCTGGCAACATATACTGAGTGCTCACATCGCTCACAAACTTTCTAAAGAGCAAGAAAATATCCTCTTTGCGCTCCCTTAGAGCTGGCACAACGATGGGTACAGTGTTCAGGCGATAGTACAGATCCTCACGAAAACGACCATTCTCGATAGCCGTATGTAGGTTTACGTTAGTGGCAGCCACCACCCTCACATCCGTCTTTTGAGCCCTCGACGATCCCACTCTGATAAACTCCCCACTCTGCAACACCCTGAGCAAACGCACTTGGGTGGTCAGGGGCAGTTCGGCCACCTCGTCCAAAAAGATAGTGCCTCCATTGGCCTCCTCGAAATATCCTTTACGTGAGTCGTTAGCCCCCGTAAAAGCTCCTTTCTCGTGGCCGAAAAGTTCGCTATCTATCGTTCCTTCGGGTATAGCACCACAGTTCACCGCAATATAGGGCGCATGCTTTCGCGAGGAATGAGAATGGATTACCTGAGGAAAAAACTCTTTTCCCGAACCACTCTCGCCCGTGATAAGCACACTCAAATCGGTGGGTGCAACCCTCAAAGCCACCTCTAGCGTGCGATTGAGCGCAGGCGAGGTGCCTATGATTCCAAATTTGTTTTTAATGCTTTGTAGTTCCATTTGTGTGGACGCACTGCGTCTTTAATTATTGGGTCAAAAACCCTTTTATTTTTGTTTAGCTCTTTTAGTTTGTCTCTCACAAACCACTGCTGCTCCAGCTTGGAGGGCTCTCAGGGCGACGCTGGGTGGCCTGCTCCCATATAAGGGAAAAGGAGCAGGGCTCCCGTGGGGGAGTGTCGCCCTGCTGGGGT
>CAYJLL010000221.1:0-2609 GCA_964370955.1 uncultured Rikenellaceae bacterium
AAGTACACATTCCACCCTTTATGCTCACCACTGACAATGCGGCGATGATAGGTATTTCGGGTTACTACAAATACAAAAAAGAGGAATTCGCATCGCTTGATATTGCTCCAATTACTCGCATGTAACCCTTCTCAATTAGATATGAAAAAAACCATCCTACGGCTCTCGGGCAACGTAGAATGGTTTTTTTGTTTTAAGGAGCAATGTATTTTGGATTCAGCTCATGGGGCACTGGAGCCTTGTTCTCTTCTCGCCAAAGCTTCAACGCTCCGTGGAGCTGTTTTACTTTTCTAGGGTGAGAATCTCTGAGATTTGAACTCTCTGAGATATCTTTTGCGATATTGAACAATTCCAACTCGCCATTCTCGTGATGCTCAATCAGCTTCCAGTCGCCTTGGCGAATGACAGACTGAGGGCGAGCACGGAAAATCGAGTCATAACACCCCGTGTGTCCGCCTTCGAGGTAGGCAGGGAAAAACCAAAATAATTCTCTGCTCTCCAGCGAGCGATCATTCCCATCGAGCAGCCCCGTGAGGCTTCGACCAGCAAAGTCAATGTCGTGATTGTCAATTCCAAGCATTTCGGTGATGGTAGGGAAAATATCCAAATGCGAAACTAACGCTTTATCGATGTTTCGCTTCTCCCATTCACCCTTCTTGTAGATTATCAGCGGCACACGAACTCCCCCCTCGTAGAAACTTCCCTTTCCAGCTCTCAGCGGATTTTGTCTAGAGACTGGGTAATAGCCCCCATTGTCGGAGGTGAAGATAATCAAGGTGTTGTCCATGACTCCCATCTGCGTAAGCTCGGAGAGTATTTTTCCAACGTTGTTATCCATGATCTCAATCATCGCTGCATAGGTAGGGTTGAAATGAGTCTGGTTTCCTTGGATATTCTTGTATTTGTCGACTATCTCTTGTGGAGCTTGAATCGGGGTGTGGACAGCGTAGGGAGCATAGTAAAGGAAAAATGGACTGTCTTTTTCTATGCTTTTGAGGTAGTTCACCGCCTCATCGCCCAAGCGGTCGATGAGATACTCCCCCTTTTCGCCATCGCTAAGATCTATATTGCGATAGGGCGAGAAGAAGGATTTTGTGTGCCCCAAGCCTTTGTTTGCCCCCACGCTAAACATCACTCCATGCTTTTGTGGGTCATCGCTAACGTGCCATTTTCCCACATGATAAGTTGTGTAGCCGTGATCTTTCAACACACTGGGCAGAGTCCGCATTTCATCGGGAATATGCTTGCTGTTTGGGCTTGAAATTAATTTTCTATCCTTAGCTTTTCCCCTGTCAGCTGGGTTTACGGTGTAGACACCATGAGCGGTGGGAAACAATCCCGTGAGCATACTCGAACGGCTAGGAGCGCTATTCGAAGCGGCCGCATAGCCTTGCGAAAACCAAACACCCATGTCCTTGAGTTTGTCGATATTAGGGCTCTGGTAATAGAGACTACCATTGCCACTTAAATCGCTCCAACCCAAATCATCAATATTGATTAGCACAATATTCGGCAGGCTTTCGCTCTGAGCCCTCGCTATGGAGGGCGTCAAAAGCACCAAGGGAATTATGTGTTGTTTTTTTAACTGCATATCCTAGTTAGTAAATTATTGCTCTTGCATTTCGGTTACTATTTTCAGAGCCTCCCCCCATTGGATTATGCGTTTTTCGCCCCACCATGTAGGGTCAGAGAGATCACAAAAATCATTCTGCTGCTTCATTTGCTCCTCGAGCTTGGCAGTTAGTGCAGGGATGAGATTTTTTTGATACTTTTTCACATCAATGAGGTTGTTCATCTCCAATGGATCTTTTTTGAGGTCGAAGAGTTGGCTTGTTTGTTCGCCCGCAACATTATATTTTATTAACTTGTAGCGATCGGTGACCACTGCTCTCTGTATTCCTGAATAGATCAACAGTAGAGATTCATGATGGCTATCCTTACTTTCGCCTTCGATGATGGGTGCAAGCGATTGTGCGCTCATCTGAGCTGAACTCATGTCGATGCCTGCAAGCTCGCAAAGCGTTGGTGCAATATCAGAAAGATAACATAGAGCCTCGCTTTCTTGCGGCTTCTCACCTGGCACCACAATAGCCATAGGAACTCCCATACTGTGGTCGTAGAGGCTTTGTTTGCCGATCAAACCGTGGCGCCCCATAGCAAGACCATTGTCAGATGCAAACACGATTATGGTGTTTTGTTCTTTGCCCGTCTTGCGAAGCTCGTCGAGGATGCGTCCGATTTGAATATCCGCCTCATCGACCATAGCGTAATAGTCAGCTAGGTCTTCCTTCATCACCTCTTGTGTGCGAGGAGCAGGGACAACCAGTTCGTCGCGTATCTGAAGTTCTCCATTGTCAAAGGTGTGTTCTGCTAGGAAGTTTTCAGGAAGGGTTATATCTTGGGCATTCATACGCTTGACATAATCGGGGTGTTCATTTCGTGGGTCGTGGGGCGATGTGAAAGAGACATAAGCGAAGAAAGGTTCATTTTGATCTTCGGTGCTTTTGAGAAATTTAATTGCCGCATCAGCAAACATTTTCGTTGAAAATTCCTTCCCCACAAAACGGGTGTTGTCATAATGGTGGAGCACAGGATTGGGGTGTCCCTGC
>CAYJLL010000222.1:0-2599 GCA_964370955.1 uncultured Rikenellaceae bacterium
ACGCACTCTTTTGCGCTCTACGGTCTCGGTTGGTTTGAGGGTCATACACTCCTCTGCCGCCAACCACTGACCATCACGGAAGAACACATCACGCTCGTGAGTGTAATAGATCGATGGCATAGGAATATTCTCTAGCATGATATACTGCCAAACATCCATCTCTGTCCAATTCGAGATAGGGAACACTCGGAAATGCTCGCCCATATGTTTGCGACCGTTGAAGATATTCCATAGCTCTGGGCGCTGGTTTTTAGGATCCCACTGACCAAATTCATCACGATGCGAGAAGAAACGCTCCTTAGCACGCGCTTTCTCTTCGTCACGACGAGCACCACCCATAGCGGCATCGAATTTGTATTTCTCAAGTGTATCAAGCAGAGTTGTGGTTTGAAGCTTGTTGCGAGAGGCATTAAAGCCTGTCTCTTCGACAACTCTTCCTGCATCGATTGACTCCTGAACAGAGCCCACCAATAGCTCAGCACCAAGATCTGAGGCTAGTTTATCTCGATATACGATAGTCTCAGCAAAGTTATGCCCTGTATCGATATGCAGCAAGGGGAAAGGTATTTTTCCAGGATAGAAAGCCTTATAGGCAAGGTGAACAAGCACGATAGAGTCTTTTCCACCCGAGAACAGTAGTACTGGTTTTTCAAACTGTGCAGCCACTTCTCGCATCACGTAGATCGATTCGGCTTCCAGCTCACGTAAATGTGTTAGTTTCATGTATTATTCTAGTATCACGTTATATAGCGTACAAAGGTATAAATTTTTTTTAAGATTTTACACCTTATTTTGCGTTATTACTAGAGAGAGAAACAAAAAAAAAGAGAACCAGACTACTTGTCTTGTTCTCTTTCTTCGTCGGGGTACCAGGATTCGAACCTGGGACCCCCTGCTCCCAAAGCAGGTGCGCTAACCGGACTGCGCTACACCCCGAGGATGTGTTCACCTTTTCGCTAAACACGGGTGCAAAGGTAAACACTTTTTCTTAACTTCCAAAACTTTTTCACAAAAAAGTGATATTTTTTTGAAAATTATTTTTTGTAAGGACTACAAAAGGCCTTCGATTTTCTCAGCCAAGGCCTCTTTAGAGGTTGCACCAACTACTTTTTCAACGACTTTACCGCCTTTGAAAAACAAGATTGTTGGGATGTTGCGAATGCCATACTCCACTGCGATAGCGTTGTTAGTATCAACATCACACTTACAGATATGTGCTTTCTCATTGTACTCATTGTAAAGCTCATCGATGATTGGAGAGATGCGCTTACAAGGTCCACACCACTCTGCCCAAAAATCAACCAATGCTGGTTTGTCTGAAGAGATAATCTCTTGGAAATTTGTTTCGTTAATTTGAGTTGCCATAGTATTATTTAGGTTTAATTAATGTTGTATTGTTGCTGTCTTTAGTTTTTCACCCTAAGGTTTACGACCACAAAAGTAGTGAAAATTTCTAACAAAAAGCATGCAAATTGATTTACTTTTTTAGTGGCTGTTTGTTTTTAGCTCAGTGTATAACGAATGTTATACTGATCTAATAACGCACCAAGGCTGTTGTTTATTGCAACACGATATTGACGAGACCCCAATTGCACGGCAATCTGTTCGGGAGCATCGACTATAGTTACATTCAAAGCCACTTTGCCTGGGTTCACAGAGACAACCTCCAGCAACGCCGACACCAAATCCTCGTTCACCTCACCAGCTGAGAATACAATATTCAGATTACGTATACCCTCTTCCAAAATATTGAACAGCGAGCGCATCGAAGATATATTATATTTCATCTCTCCCTTGCGATAGGGGTGCTCTGAGACTTTACCACGTATCATAATATTCGACTGAGGCTGACACCACATTTTGTAGGTCTCCCACTCCTTGCCAAAGAGCGTAAATTCGTGTTTACCCGAGAAATCCTCAACCGTAAAACGCCCATAAGGCGCGCCTTTCATGGATGTTAGATGCTGGACATCGGTCACTATACCCCCAACCACAACCTCTTGATTGGCAAGATCACCAAGAGTTAGCATATCGGAGAGCTTGTGTGAGAAATACTTCTCTACGATCATACGATAATTATCCAGCGGGTGAGCCGAAAGATAGATACCCACCACCTCGCGCTCCTTGTTGAGCGTTGCGAGTTCCTCCCAAGGGGTCTTAACCATCAACTGCGGTTTTTGAACCATATCATTTGAGGCCATATCCCCGAAGAGCGAGTTTTCGTTGCGGGCCCTGTCGCTTTGAATCATATTACCATAGCGAGACAAAAGCTCAATAAAGTTTACGCCCTTTTCGTCGGGAGCCATCAGCAGCGAGCGATGTTGCTGCCAAATCGAGTCGAAAGCCCCCGAAAGAGCCAGTGCCTCCATCGTTTTTTTATTTACAGTCTGAAGCGGCACTCGCTCCACAAAATCATAAATATCCGCATACTCGCCACCCGCCTCACGCTCTGCGATAATTGCCATCACGGCTCCCTCGCCCACTCCTTTAATACCACCCATCCCGAAACGAATATTACCAGTGCTATCGGCAGTAAAACGATTGTAGGATTTGTTCACATCGGGACTCAACACGGGTGTACCCATTCGTTTACACTCCT
>CAYJLL010000223.1:0-2587 GCA_964370955.1 uncultured Rikenellaceae bacterium
CTATCTCATCCATCATCCGCTTGATGTTGGTAACGGCAGGGGTCAAATCCGCCTTAGCCTTGACAAGATTACCAACAGCTTCAGCAAACGCCTGAACCTGTCGAGTACCCTGCGTCGCCTCAACATTGATGGAGTAATTTACACTATAATTTTGCTCTTGAGCCATAAATCTATTCTTATGGTAAAGAGTAGATGGAAAAATTATTTTCGGTTTAAATTTTGCTGTTAAAAATAATGTTTGTATCTTTGCGAACAAACTAACAATAATATGGCAAATATAGATAAAGATAGGGCTGAGAGGATAGCTCGTATAGCAAAGGCATTAGCGCACCCAACCAGGGTGTTGATTTTACAATTTTTGGCAGGTGAAAATAGCTGCTATTTTGGCGATATTAGCGAGATTGTACCTGTTTCAAACGCAACTATTTCGCAGCACCTTTCGGAGCTAAAAAATGCAGGACTAATTCACGGAGAAATTGTTCCTCCTAAGAGTTCATACTGTATCAATCGTGAGGCGTGGGCTGAGGTCGGCGAGCTATTTGGCGGACTTATTGCGGAGTGTCAAGATAAGAAAAATTGTGGGTGCAAGTAACCCCTTTTTTTAGAAATAATGATAGTTAATAGACTAACAACTAATAAAGATAAACATTTTAAATTTTATAATTATGAGTAAATCAAAAATCTTTGGAGCAACTGGAGTTGGCATTCTCTCTGGGCTTCTTGCCTCTTTAGGCTTTGTTACTTGCTGTGGTTTTCCAATCATTGCAGGGGTTTTATCTGCTGTGGGCATAGGTGCATCGCAGCTTAGTTTCTTTGCGGAGTATCAGCCATATTTCCTGCTCTTTGCAATTATTTCGTTGGGTGTAGGATTTTGGATGCTATACTTCAGAAGTGGTAAAAGTTCCTCTTGTTGTGCACCTCAGAGCGATTCGAACAGTTGTTGTGCGCCAAAGCCACAACCACAATCATCTTGCTGTACACCAAAGGTTGAGCAACCTACAAGTTGTTGTACTCCAAAACCTGCCCCCGCTCCAATATCTTGTTGTGGCAGTAGTAGTGAGCAAGCAAAATTTACTTTTGCAGCACCTGCAAAACCACAAGTAGATGAGAAGAAGAGTTTTTCATTAAAAAAGGTATTTCCACACATTATCCTATGGGTTTCAGCTCTCTTAGTTACAAAGATGCTCTTTGTTGATATGGATAATAATATGAATGAGGGCGAGGGTGTGAATACTCTTGTTGGTACGATGCAGTACTTTGTCTTTATTGTGGTGGAGCTAATAGTTCTCTTTGTGGGTATCACTGCGCTCATTGAGGTTATTATGATGCACATTCCTCAAGCGAAACTACGAAAATGGCTATCTGGGAGAGGTTTGTTGGGGAATATCTTGGCGACAGTTTTTGGTGCGCTCACTCCATTTTGTGCCTGCTCGACAATTCCTATGACCGTAGGTTTCCTGCGTGCAGGGGTTAGCTTTGGTAGTGTGATGTCTTTCTTAATCTCCTCTCCACTTCTCAATCCAATTATTATAGGTATGTTGGTTGCGTTGATGGGAGTAAAAGCAGCCTCTATATATTTCGGTGTAGCATTCATCGCCTCAGTTCTCTTTGGTTACTTCTTGGAGAAGATGGGAGCACAAAAGTGGGTTAAGCCTCAGTTTATGACTGCTGGTGGCTCGATTGACGGAGTAGTAAACGAAGACGAGAGGCGCAAACTACCATTTGGTCGCAAGTGTGCTGAAGGTGTTAAGGCAGGCTGGAACACGCTCAAACCTGTAATGTTATACCTGCTGATTGGTGTTGCCTTGGGTGCTGCGATTTATGGTTATATGCCCGAAGAGTTCGTTTTAAGCATTGCTGGCAAAGATAACCCATTTGCTATCCCTGTGGCAGCAATCCTTGGCGTGCCTCTATACATTCGTGCCGAAACCGCAATCCCGATTGGCATAGCCTTGATGGGTAAGGGAATGAGCGTTGGAGCTGTTATCGCCTTGATTATTGGTGGTGCTGGAATGGCAATCCCCGAAATGACTATGATGGCGAGTATCTTTAAACGCAAATTGGTAGGTATGATAGTTGCCGTAATCTTCCTCACGGCAGTAATTGGAGGTTATGTATTTAATTTTATGTTATAGTATGGAGATTATAATTGATGGCAAGAAGTGCACAGTTTCAGATAGTGCGCAAAATATTGTTGATGTAGCACGAGAGAATGGAATAACGATTTCAGCTCCCTGCTACTCGAACAATCGCAAGGGAGGCTGTTGTAAGGTGTGCCTTGTGAGTATCAATGGCGAACATCGCTATGCTTGTGGCGAAAAGCCATATGACGGAATGGAGGTCATCTACAAAAATAGCGAATTAGAGGCAATACGCAAAGATAACTTGATGCGCTATATCTCTAACGTTCGCAGTGGCAAGAGTTCCGACTGCGAATGTAAATGTAGCTGTTAAGCATCGTAAAAAAATCCCTTGTTGAGAAGTGTTTTCAACAAGGGATTTCTTAATTATGGTGTTTGTGGTAAATTTGCGGTCATTCGGCTTACCAAAAGTTGCTGATGGAGCCATAACGCCTCCTCAGATAACA
>CAYJLL010000224.1:0-2577 GCA_964370955.1 uncultured Rikenellaceae bacterium
CGATGGGTATTTCCATGTGATGGCCGAACCAGTCTCAACCTGAGTCCAGCTGAGTTTGCTATTGTCTCCACGACAAATTCCTCGCTTTGTTACAAAGTTATACACCCCTCCAACGCCTTTCTCATCGCCTGGATACCAGTTTTGAACGGTTGAATATTTCACATGGGCATCCTTCTCGACCACAATCTCAACAATGGCAGCGTGAAGCTGATTTTCGTCACGTTGAGGAGCGGTGCAACCCTCCAAATAACTCACGTAAGCCCCTTCTTCGGCCACAATCAGTGTCCTCTCGAACTGACCCGTGCCTTGGGCATTAATGCGGAAATAGGTAGAAAGCTCCATAGGGCAGCGCACCCCTTTTGGAATATAACAGAAAGAACCATCTGAGAAAACAGCCGAATTTAGAGCAGCGTAATAGTTGTCCGTATAGGGTACAACGGAAGCCATGTATTTCTGTATCAGTTCTGGGTGTTCTTTGACTGCTTCTGAGAATGGACAGAAAATGATACCTAGGCGAGCCAACTCCTCCGAGAAGGTAGTTTTCACTGACACCGAATCCACTACTGCATCTACAGCAATTCCGCTCAAGCGTTTCTGTTCTTCAAGAGGTATTCCCAGCTTATCGAAAGTTTTTAACAACTCAGGGTCAACATCATCCAAACTGTCGGGAGCGATCTTTTGTTTGGGGGCAGCGTAGTAAATTATTTCTTGAAAATCAATCTCTGGTATATCTAGGTGCGCCCACTCGGGGTGCTTCAAAGTGAGCCAATGGCGGTAGGCTTTGAGCCTAAAATCCAACATCCATTGGGGTTCCTCCTTCTTGCTTGAGATCAAGCGAATCACATCCTCAGAGAGCCCTTTGCCAATGGTCTCGGTCTCAATGTCGGTTGTGAAGCCATACTCATATTGCTTTTGAGTGAGGTCGTTTAATATTTCTTTTTCGTCTGACATTTCTTAATTTATAGTGTGTTCTTAACTCTGTGCGTGTGAACAATGATGCACTAGCGGTATTTAGCATTAATCACAGGTGGCAACTGGCAACGTTTGTGTGATGACATCCTCCATAGTTTCTCAATTCTCTCAACCATAGCTTGCTCCTCGCCCGAGCTGATAATCTCAGCCTTAGTCATTCCATTATCTACTAATTTAACCAAAATACGATCTAGTGTAGTATAGTCGGGTAGTGAATCGCTATCTTTTTGATCGGGGCGCAACTCTGCTGATGGAGCTTTGTCGATTATGTTCTGTGGAATGAGGTTTCCGTGGTGCTTGTTAATATAGTTGGCAAGCTCGTAAACTTCGGTTTTGTAGAGCGAACCAATCACCGAGATGGCACCTGATGTATCGCCATAGAGAGTGCCATAGCCCACCATGATTTCACTGCGATTTGAAGTGTTTAGCATCAAGGCGTTTTGTTTGTTACACACAGCCATCGTTAGTACCATTCTAAGTCGTGCTTGTATGTTTTCTTCTGCCAGCCCGCTTGGAGTACCTTCGAAAATTGGAGAGAGAGTTTCAATAGTTGTATTATAGAGCGACTCAATCTCAAGAATGTTATGCTCAATACCACAGCGCTTGACCATTTCAAGTGAATCCTCTACAGAGTGTCCCGATGAATACTGCGAAGGCAAAAGCAATACTCTTACGTTTTCTTTGCCAAGAGCCTCAACAGCCAAAGCGACCACCACCGCTGAATCTATGCCCCCAGAGAGAGCAATTACAGTATTAGTGAATCCGCTTTTGTTGAAGTAATCTTTTATGCCGTTAACTAGTATATTGTGAATTTCTTTCATTGTTCTTATTTTTATTTTAGTTTAATCTCGAAGAGTTTGTCCCACAGTTTTCCTGTGATATAGATCTTTCCATTGTCTTTGTCGTGGGCAATACCATTGGCTACATCTGCTTCACGAGGGTTGCCAATAGCACGAGCTGCAGGGCTGATATCCACATAGCTCTCTATTTCGCCCGTTGTTGGGTTGATAATAGCTATAAGGTTATCTAAATATATATTAGCCCAGAGTTTGCCGTCTATCCATTCCATTTCATTTACCATCACCACAGGTCCTGACTTGTCGTGTACTCCAATGCGACGCACCTCAGCAAAGCTCTCAGGATCACGCACTGTGATAACGTTAGTCCCATCGCTCATGTATAACTGTTTTCCATCGGTTGCCAAGCCCCAGCCTTCACCACGATAGGGAAATGATTTTAGTTTCTCAAAACTCTCGCCATCATAGACCATACACTCGCCCTCCATCCAGGTGAGTTGAAAGAGTTTACCATCCACTAGCTCAAGCCCCTCTCCGAAATATTTTTCATCCAGGCTTATGCTTTTTTCAACTTCGCCAGTTGTGAGTTCAACAAGTCTTAGACTCGACTCGCCATATTCACCAGTGCTCTCATAGAGTTTTCCATCTCTCACCAACAAGCCCTGAGTATAAGCGTCTGTGCGGTGAGGATATTGTGCGACAATTTCAATCTGCTCAACAGGAGTCTTTGTTTTTGTATCTTGAGTCTGCTGCGAGCCTTTGTTAGCTACCCCTGACCCACACGAACATAGTAGAAGGGTGAGTGCTA
>CAYJLL010000225.1:0-2572 GCA_964370955.1 uncultured Rikenellaceae bacterium
CAACTCCAATATACCCCTCTGGCACTTCGAGTTGTGCTAGCAAATTCTTGCCATAGTCTGACTCAAACCCTTCTCTAGCTCGTGATATACAAGCTGCTCCGAGACCCAATGATTCAGCGGCGATAAGCATATTTTGAACCGAAGCCATTGCATCCAACTGCCAAGTGTGCAAAATTTCGGGGTTAGAGAGAACAGCGATTAGAGTTGGCGCTCCAAAGAACCCATCTGCACCCTTACCCCACAACGCAGTGTTAATTTTTGAGAGTTCGGCAATAACCCCTGGATCTTGGATTGCTATAAAAATCGGAGATTGTCGCCCCATTCCACTTGGAGCATAAGCGCCAGCTTCCAAAATAGCATTCAATTGCTCATCGGTGATCTGCTCGGTGGTATAGCTTCTGCACGATCTGCGCGACTTTATTATCTCAAGGGTCTGATTCATAGCGATCATTTTAATTGGTTATTATTTGCAAGATGACAAAGATAGTAATAATAATTATAATCTACGCCCCTCAAAGACATCACTAAACATAACACGGAGCGCAGCTCATTAGATAATTGCCCCAAAAACAAAACAAGGGAAGCGCCAAATAAAAGGCACCTCCCTCGCTCTGCTAAGTTATATATCAACTAACTACTTACTATATTTTGCAGCTACAATCTTCACTAGAGTATCGATTTGCTGGGGGTGTACATCGCCGATATTACCAATGCGGAAGGTGTCACACTGTGAGATTTTGCCAGGATAAAGCACAACTCCGCAGCTTTTTAGTTCATTATAAAAATCCTTAAAGTTGAACTCTGACGATGGATACAAGAACGAAGTAATGATTGGAGATTGTTGTTCTCTTGGAAGTAGGGCCTCAAAACCGGCAGCCTTCATCCCCTCAACCAACACTCGCTGATTCTCTTTGTAGCGCTCATATCGCACCTCTACTCCACCCTCGTCTTTGAGTTCGCCCAATGCCTCAGAGAATGCTCTAACAACATGGGTTGGAGAAGTAAAGCGCCATTTTCCGCCGTTGCCAGCTTCCATTTCTTTCCACTGATCATAAATATCCAACGAAAGAGTCTTTGAATTACCCTCGCATCTTCTGATCATATCGAGCGAGAGGATGATAAACCCAAAGCCTGGAACACCTTGAATACATTTATTTGCGCTACTAATCAAAATATCTATGCCCAAGGCAGCCATATTAATTGGAATTGCACCGAAAGAACTCATCGCATCAACGATCAAAATCTTACCTGCGCCTTTCACCACCTTAGCAATATCTTCCAAAGGAGACAGTATGCCAGTTGTAGTTTCGCAATGAACCACAGCAACGTGAGTGATGCTTGGATCGCCCTTGAGTTGCTCTTCGACAATCTCAGGGGTGAGTTGCTGAGTTTCGTCCAAAACTACCTTCGTGGTATTGATATTTGCGTAATCGGCTATCTGCGCAATTCGCTTACCGTAGGCGCCGTTAGCAAACACAAGGAGTTTTTCATCGGGGAGAACACTACAAGTAACCGCAGCCTCGACAGCATAAGTACCACTACCTTGCAATAGCACGCTGGTGTATTTGCTAGCCTCCACACATGCTAAATCCAATAGAGATTGACGAATTTTTTGAACAATATTCACATTGTAATCATCATCCCATGTACACCAATCAGCAAGCATCGCACGCTTAACTCTATCAGACGAGGTCAGAGGCCCTGGAGTTAGAAGAAAATATGGACGCACTAGTGGCTTTTCGCAATCTTTTCTGTTTTCGATAGCTTCAATCAACATGGGTAGTTCAGCCATTGAATCGATTACAAAATGTGCTCCTGCATCAAACATACGTTTGCGCACTTGCTGAATCTTCAACACACGCTCACTTGGACTCAAAGCTGCAACCTCGGCCTCGCTCAGTCCCAACTCGCTACTTCCTAGCACAACACCCACACTCCACACTCCAGCGTTCACGCCCTCACGGATGTCAGAAATAGTATCGCCAACTTTAATAATTTCATTTGCAGCCCCCACAGCCAACTCCATCATAACACGATAGATCATATATGGCTGAGGACGACCACCTGGCAGCCCATCAGAGGTAAACCAACAATCTGGCGCATAGCCTTTTTTGGCAGCTGCAGGAGCTACTACGTCCATCATTTTTTTGGTATAACCAGAGGTAGATCCAATTTTTAGACCCCTAGAGCGAAGATCGCTAACCACATCTAAAATCCCAGGGATAGGGTCGGTATAATCGCTCAAAGATGCAAATAGCACCTTTTCGAAAGCGGCATTAATATTTTGAGCATCGCTCTCATTCCATTCTCTACCGTATATTGCGTTGAATTGCGCCACCACAGTATCGAGTTTTAACAATTCGCGAATGTGTTCGATTTTTGTCATCCCCATTGGCCCGCGAGCCTCATGGTTGGTTATTTCAAGATTCATTTCTTTGAACGCAGAAATAAAAGCTGCAACTGGTGCAAAACACCCATAATCAACTGTGGTTCCTGCCCAGTCAAATATTACACATGAAATTTTGTTCATCGTTTTTGGTTTCTTTGATTTATTGTTATTTAAGTAATTTTC
>CAYJLL010000226.1:0-2549 GCA_964370955.1 uncultured Rikenellaceae bacterium
CTCGCCTGCAGCCTGTCCTTTAGTAAGCCCCAAAAATTGATTTACCACGTCCTTGTTGCTCAAATCCACATCTTCATAGTCTTCTTGATAGATCAATACTCTTGTAGAGCTTCCGTCTGTGTTATAGACATATATCGGGCAGTTGAAGTTGTCACGTTGACCGTCGGTTAGTGCTGGCATGCTCAATGGGATTCCCCCTGTTATTGCCTCGTACTCCATTACGTTTTGTCTGTTGAACAAGATCCAAGTTTTGTAGTCGTTGGTCTGGAGTGGTTGGAAATATGCAAATGTGTAGGCATTGTCCAGATAGGTTGGTATATTGGTAGCGGCATCTGTGGTTTCAATTAGTTTGAACGTGAATTCCTGCACCAAGTCTCCCACTCGAAGCGTCAGATTGACAGTGCTGACCATGTCTGTTGGGTTACCATCATAAGCCAACAGCTTGGTTACGTCTGTGATTTTAAAAACAATAGGCACTGTTTCTCCAAACTCCATATCCAAGAACTCCTGCTCATTTGCGATTTCAATACCTGCATCCTCTGCTGTGAGTCCATTTGCTCCGTTTTCAATAGTTAGGTACTTTTTGGGATCTTTGATTTGGTGAGAGATCTCGGAGTTTTTGTCGTAGAACATAGTGAGCGCAGTGAACTGCTCACCTTGAACCTTATTGCTGTTAGCGTGTAGGTGCATAACGGTATTGCTCAGAGCCATGAAGATAGTGCCATTTGTGACCACAAATTCATTACCTTTATCTCCGTCGATGATAATATCATACTTCACATTCGAAGGTTCACCATCGATCGCCTCCTCAAGAGTTGCGTAACCATTACCAGTGAATGATTTGATGACCAAACGGTAGCGTGTGTCACGAATCAATCGGTGTGATTTAGTGGTAATGCCACCATTTGTGAGCTCGTACTCAATTAATATTTTGTAGAATTCACCCTCTGTATCCGATACTGCCGTTTTGGCGTGCACGATGGCGTAAGATTTATTATCACTCGACATAACAGGGTAAGTGTAGAGCCCTTGTATTAGGTGCATCTTTCCCTGTGTTGTTTCTGCTTCTGGTTGCTCTTGAGTGTTAATATTCGTTTGAGCGGTGACAGCTCTGGTGTAGTCAATGTAGTTTACGTTATCTCCATCTCCAAAGTACAATGGGATGTCAGGCACGTTTGAAAGATATGCCTTTATTAGTTCTATCTTTGAGGGATCATTTCCTAGAGTAGTATTACCTTCAGGGTCTACCACTATATCCACACGTGTGTAGCCAAAGGCCGAGAGCATCTCTCCTCCGCGAGCATTAAGCTCCTCATTGGTGAGCTCCGAGAGAATAATGGGGTCGATGGACATTGGAAGCAATCCTGTGTTGTCTTCGAGATTCTGCATGAATCTTTCAGTGGATAGCACTGTTGTTTTTACTCCCGTAGGCACAGAGGTGCTTTCGGTGATGGGAACCTCTACACCGCTCTCATTAATATATGCTCTTTTGAGTTGAACCTGAGATATTTTTAAGAACTCCCCATAGTTGATATAATCGCCCGCAAAACCCTCTGCAACATTACCTGCCTCGTACTTTGTAATAAGCTCTTCGATAGTTTCTATAGGTAGGTTTCCTGCTCCAATAATAGATACTGGCTTGCCTGGTATCACAGGTAATTCCAGATCAAGAGTAAGCCCCACGGCTTTGTCGAGATCCAGGCTAGCCATATACAGAAGCCTACCATTGTGGCTAGGCAATGGTGATGAGATACTATCAGGGTCTTGCTCAAACACAAAGATAGTTGCGTTTTTCAGGTCCAGCTCTCGTGTGGTTGCAACGACGAATGAGTCTGACTTGGTTTCTATGGATTGCGTTCCAAAATCCGAACTAAAGTTAACTCTGAGGCTAACTTTCTCTTGCGGGTTTATTATTATCTCGTTAAGGTCCGTTTTGCGACACGCCCCCAATACAGTGAGTGAGAGTGTAATTAAAACGTATTTTATAATGCGAATCATTAGTAGATATTCCTTGTTAAGTTATAATTATAAAATCTGCAAATTATCCCTCTTTTTTTACAAGGCGAAGTTCGTTTACTAATAGCTAAATTGGGTCACAGGGCGAGTTTGAATTGCACCACCATAGCCAGCCTGAGCTACTGTACTTAATGAAGGGTTTATATAAGTTCTGCTATTATATATTTGGGTTGCTGCAAATGAGTATGAATCTGCAGCATTATGGTTTCTATTTGTACGTACAAATACTCCTCCGTAGTTTTCTTTACCCGTTCGTATTGCACCGTTTCCGCTGGTTCTATACCCTACAAAGTAGAATCTCGCAAATCCTCTATAGATGTTTGCAGTACTCATAGGCCAAGGGGTGTCGTAGAATACTGTTGAGTTTGAAACGAAATTGGAGAACGTATAGTATGAAGGAGTCATAAACCCTAGAGGAGAAGGATCGAAGAGTGATTTTTTATTATAGTTTGCTGCACTTACACTAACATCCAAGCTAACATCATAGAGGACGTAATTAAGTTTACCCACCACCTTCGGATTATGTAGCCATG
>CAYJLL010000227.1:0-2491 GCA_964370955.1 uncultured Rikenellaceae bacterium
AGATGTAGGTTCGAAGATCATGCCTTTAGCTCCGATATTAAAATCCTGAGCCTCTATCATAGGGATAGCTGTTCCCATATCCATATATTGCTGTATCAAAAGAGAACTCACGTAGTTATTCTCAAAGTAAGACCAAGCAGCCAAGTGAGTATAGTCTATGGGTTCGATACTCTTGCGCAATCCGATCTGAGATAGGGTGTCGCCATTGGAAATATACATCTTTTCAAGTTCAGAGAGACTGTTCACAGGATTAGTATCTTTGCGCAGGTTGAATTTTGTGAGCATTGCAATAGTAGCACTATCAAGCGTAGCGGCATATTCTCCTCCACTAAAGCTAGGGTAGTAGACATTAATCGCGCGATTGCCCGCAACATCATTAATCTGATTCTCACTCACAGTGTAGCGCTGTGCATAGGCCGAAACACCCACAAATGAGAGAGCCAGAAGAGTAAAAAATTTCTTTAACATATTTTTCATTTTATTTATTTATCTAAAAACTATGGGGTCGCACTGCGAAGCTCCATTTTTATTGCCTCCCATCCACGGGGATGCATAGTGTGAGTTTTACAAAGTTAGTGTTTTTTCTGATAATATTCCAACGCGCTCAACAGTGGAGCGATATTTCGGGTGGAATTATCCACTATCACGTGGGCTCGCTCATAGAAAATCTCTCGCTCGCGGAGATGCTTTTCGATAAAATCTCTAAGCTCTTGTGGCGATTTATCGGCCACCAAAGGTCGTTTATGTTTCGCATTGGAAAGCCTCACAACCAGCGCACCTACACTAAGTTTCAAATATACCACTACCCCATTTTCCAATACATAGTCCATCGCCCCCGCCTGACAAGGAGTGCCTCCGCCAAGAGCTATCACAGCGTTAGGACGCTGGGAGGTAACCTCACGCAGAGCCTTGGCTTCTAACTCCCTAAAGTACGACTCACCATCACTGGCGAAAATATCCGAAATACTTCGCCCTTCCATCTCAACAATGGCTTGATCCAAGTCCACAAACTCCATCGAGAGTTCTCTGGAGAGAACTTTTCCCACAGTGCTCTTTCCCGAGCCCATATAGCCTATTAGATATATTCTCACTGTTTTCTGATTTTAAAACAGACCAAGTTGTTCTGGTTCATTTCCATCAAACTCACCCTCGCTCTCAAGGGATTCAACACTTTGTGCTTCAAGTGGTGGTAGCTCCTGCGGGCCTTTATCTAGGGGTTCGAGTTGATTTATGGTATCGAGTGTTAGAGTCGAAAGGCGTTTACCTTTAGCTCTATGAGATTTCACGCCAATAAACTCATCAACGTCTATCACCTCTGGTGCACGAGTGCCATAACGACCACCATAGATAAGTTCGAATGAAGGGTACAAGTCCCAACAGATCAGAACCTGCCCACGTCCAGCCTCTAGGTAAGGTTGGGGTTTGTTGTCAGCAATTTCGGCAACAAAGCGTTTGATATAGTGTAAGCCTACCTCAGGATCGGTGTACACAACGGTGTAGACCCTGCGAGAATCCCATTTTTGGATCTCACGAACATCCTCAGGGAAGTGTTGCGAGAGGTCGAAGTTATTGGTATAGTAACTCTTAGAATCCGTAAACACTACAATCTTATCACGGCTCTCGAACTTACCCAAGTACTCTCCTCTTCCGTCAGCATTAAGCCTACGAACATCACGATCAAACCAAACTTCTTGGCCCCCTAGGGTTGAAACACCTTTCTCTTTAAGTACTATTTTATGTAGTGCATAGCGAGTTAGCAGGTTACCCTGCGAGGTGCGTCCTTTGATTGCGAGTTTAGAGAACTCCAACTCATCGACCAATTTTTTGAGCCTTGGTCGTGGCTTGAAATATATTCTTAGGGTCTCCGCCTCGCCATTTGGATTCACACTCATATAGAGTATCTGTGAGCCTGGTGTACCCTTAGTTATATCATACTCTCTGTCGCGAGTGATGGAGGTGATGGCGCAGCGTTTCATCATTATAGCGCCATTCTTTCCGTCACGATAAATAACATTGTAGATGGTGCGTTGGTCTGCTTTTTTAAATACCCCAATGTGGTAGATATTCTTCTCGAAGAAGTTCTTATCAGAGACTTTCGAGATGACATATTTACCAGATTTGCTAAATAGGATAACATCGTCAATATCCGAACACTCACACACAAACTCATCCTTGCGCATCTGTCCACCTATACCATAGAATCCTTCGGCTCTATCAACATACAGCTTGGCGTTGGCAACCACAACTTTGGCTGAGTCGATGGTGTCAAACGAGCTTAGTGCAGTTTGGCGCTCACGCCCTTTGCCATAACGCTTGAGGATATCGCTATAATAGGCGATTGTATATTCCACAAGGGTTGCAAGGTGTCCCTGCACCACTTTCATCTGCTCCTCGATAGAGGCAATATGCTCATCGGCACGGAAGGCGTCAAAACGAGAAATACGCATAATGCGGATTTCGGTGAGTTTCACGATATCCTCGTGGGTCACTT
>CAYJLL010000228.1:0-2479 GCA_964370955.1 uncultured Rikenellaceae bacterium
TCTTTGTAGTTAACCTGAGGAGCACCTTGGTTGATCTCAACACCAAACTCACGACGCAAGCGGTCAACGATGATCTCCAAGTGAAGCTCACCCATACCCGAGATAACGGTTTGACCCGAGTTCTCGTCAGTTTTAACAGTGAAAGTTGGATCTTCCTCAGCAAGTTTAGCTAGGCCAACTCCCAATTTATCAAGATCTTTCTGAGTTTTAGGCTCAACCGCCAAACCGATAACTGGCTCAGGGAAAGTCATAGACTCAAGAACGATTTGTGCTTTTTCATCACAAAGAGTGTCGCCAGTGCGAACATCTTTGAAACCAACCGCAGCGGCGATATCACCAGCACCAACGAACTCAATAGGGTTCTGCTTGTTAGCGTGCATTTGGTAGATACGAGAGATACGCTCTTTCTTACCTGAGCGGCTGTTGAAGGTGTAAGAACCTGCATCTAGTTTACCAGAGTAAACACGGATGAAACCAAGACGACCTACGAATGGGTCGGTTGCAATCTTAAATGCAAGTGCACAGAAAGGATCAGTCTCAGATGGTTTACGAGAAGTCTCCTCCTCAGTTTGAGGGTCAGTACCCACGATAGCCTCGATATCCATTGGAGATGGAAGGTAGGCGATAACCGAGTCCAAAAGAAGCTGAACACCTTTGTTTTTGAACGATGATCCACAAAGCATAGGGATAACGCTCATGTTGATAGTCGCTTTGCGAAGAGCAACGATGATTTCCTCAGCTGTGATGCTTTCTGGATCTTCGAAGAATTTCTCCATAAGTGCATCGTCAGAGGCAGCAACCTCTTCGATCATAAATGCACGAGCCTCAGCAGCCTCTTCGGCTAGTTCAGCTGGGATTTCAGTGATGTTGTAGTTATCACGAACGGTTTTGTCATCGAAGTAGATGTAAGCTTGGTTGTACACCAAGTCAATCACACCCTCGAATTTATCTTCCGAGCCGATAGGAAGTACGATAGGTACTGCGTTAGCACCAAGACGCTCTTTCACTTGCGCACAAACGCTAGCGAAGTCCGCACCCGTACGGTCCATTTTGTTAACATAACCAATACGTGGAACATTGTACTTGTCAGCCTGACGCCATACAGTCTCAGACTGAGGCTCAACGCCACCAACAGCACAGAAAGTAGCCACCGCACCGTCAAGAACACGCAATGAACGCTCTACCTCTACGGTAAAGTCAACGTGACCTGGGGTGTCGATAATGTTGATCTGGTATGTTGTATCTTTGTAGTTCCAAAAGGCAGTGGTTGCAGCAGATGTGATTGTGATACCACGCTCTTGCTCCTGAACCATCCAGTCCATAGTTGCACCACCCTCGTGAACCTCACCAATTTTGTGAGTCTTACCTGTGTAGAACAGGATACGCTCAGAGGTAGTGGTCTTACCAGCATCGATGTGTGCCATGATGCCGATATTTCTTGTAAGTTTTAGGTCTCTAGCCATTTTTATTGTCTTGTATCTCTAATTAAAATCTAAAGTGAGCAAATGCTTTGTTGGCCTCAGCCATACGGTGCATCTCTTCTTTACGTTTGATAGCACCACCTTCATTATTGTAGGCAGCAGTAATTTCAGCAGCGAGCTTCTCGGCCATTGAACGACCAGCACGCTTTTTAGAGAATGTAAGCATATAGCGAATTGCTAGTGCTACTTTGCGTTCTGCACGTACCTCCATAGGAACTTGGAATGTTGCTCCACCGATACGGCGTGATTTAACTTCAACTTGTGGTGTGATGTTCTCGAGAGCTTGTTTCCAGATTTCTAGTGGAGTTTTTTCGCTGTCTTTCATCTTCTCACCAACCATATCCAACGTGTCGTAGAATATAGTGTAGGCAATACTCTTCTTACCATCTACCATTAGGTTGTTCACGAAACGAGTTACTAGAACATCACCAAATTTAGGATCTGGAAGTAGAATGCGCTTTTTAGGCGTTGCTTTTCTCATTTTTTCTTTTCTTTTTTTCCCTTCGTACTTTTAAACTACGAGGGGACTAAATTTTTAATTCTTTTTCTTGTTTTACTACTAAGAGATAAGATTATTTCTTAGCTGCTGCTGCTTTAGGACGTTTTGTTCCGTACTTAGAGCGGCGCTGAGTGCGGCCATCAACTCCTGCTGAGTCGAGAGCTCCACGAACCAAGTGGTAACGCACACCTGGAAGGTCTTTTACACGACCACCACGAACCAATACGATCGAGTGTTCTTGCAAGTTGTGACCCTCTCCTGGGATGTAGGCATTTACCTCTTTGCCGTTAGTTAGACGTACACGGGCTACTTTACGCATAGCCGAGTTTGGTTTCTTTGGAGTTGTTGTGTAAACACGAACACAAACTCCACGACGCTGTGGGCAAGCTGCTAGTGCTGGAGATTTTGATTTCTCTACTAGCTCAGTGCGGCCCTTGCGTACAAGTTGTTGAATTGTAGGCATTTCGCTTTTTTGTTTAACTTAAAATTTTAATTAGAG
>CAYJLL010000229.1:0-2438 GCA_964370955.1 uncultured Rikenellaceae bacterium
CTAGTGAATTTCTTTAACTTCTTGGCTCAAGAGGTACGCGAGATACTCGCCCAGATGGGCTTTGCGACGCTCGATGAGATAGTTGGGCGCACTGACCTGCTGGAGGTGAAAACAGATTTTGCGGATACAAAGATCGCAAAACTTGACTTTTCTAAATTGCTAAAAATGCCATCCATAAACGGCGTGCAATCTAGCATAGATCAACCCCCGATAGAGTGTTCGCCGCTAGTTGAAAAGCTCGCTCAAGCGATAAGCACGGGTGAAACACCCCAACTGAAAATTACCAATACAGATCGCTCTGTTGGGGCAACCCTCGCAGGGGAAGTCGCTCGTAAATATGGCGAGGAAGGCGCACCTATGCCATTCACCGCAAACTTTACGGGTTCGGCTGGTCAGAGTTTCGGTGCATTCCTAACCAAGGGACTAACTTTTAGGCTCTATGGACAAGCAAACGATTACCTAGGCAAAGGACTCTCAGGGGGGACTATAATCGTTCGCCCTGAGTTGACAGCGAATTTCTCTCCGTCTAAAAATGTAATCGCAGGCAACACATTACTCTATGGTGCCACAAGCGGAAAAGTGTTTATTTCGGGAAAAGTGGGAGAGCGATTTGCGGTGAGAAATAGTGGAGCGATTGCAGTTGTGGAGGGTGCTGGTGAGCACTGCTGCGAATATATGACTGGTGGTAGAGTAGTGGTATTGGGTTATACGGGGCGCAACTTTGGTGCGGGTATGAGTGGAGGACTCGCTTATGTGTTGAACAGAGATGGTGATTTTGATGCAAGATGCAATATGGAGATGGTCGAGCTTTCTTTGATTGATAATAGGTATGATGCACACGAACTATTGGGATATCTCGAAGAGCATTTCGAGGCTACCGGTAGCGAGATTGCAAACGAAATTTTGCAGAACAAAAACCTGCTCAAAGAGTTCGTTAAGGTCACTCCAATAGAATACAAAAAAGTGCTGCAACAAGAGCAAATAAAAGCTCTCGAGCAGCGAATTTCTAACCTAGAAAGAGATTATTAAGATGGGAGATAGCAAAGGATTTCTAAAAATAGCAAGAAAAGAGGCTGGGTATCGTCCAGTACACGAGAGAGTAAGAGATTTTGGTGAGGTTGAACAAACCCTAAATGAGGAAGATAGAGTTCTGCAAGCGTCACGTTGTATGGATTGTGGAGTGCCATTCTGCCATTGGAGTTGCCCGTTGGGTAACCGTCAGTGGCAGTGGCAAGATTTAGTGTACAAAAATAAATGGCGCAAAGCCTATGAAAACCTACAACAGACGGATGACTTCCCTGAGTTCACCGGTCGAGTATGTCCTGCACTATGTGAAAAAGGATGCGTCTTGACCATAAGTTCTGATGCGGTGACAATTCGAGAGAACGAGGTTTCTATCATCGAAAAAGCGTTTGCCGAAGGATACGTGCAACCACAAGTTGCTTTGACCAGGAGTGGTAAACGTGTGGCTGTGATAGGATCGGGCCCAGCTGGGCTCGCGGTCGCAAATCAGCTTAGCGCAAAAGGTCACGATGTTGTGGTTTTCGAGAAAGACGAAACCATCGGAGGATTGCTGAGGCTTGGTATACCAGACTTCAAGCTAAACAAATTAGTGATTGATCGTAGGCTTGCAATCCTCAAAGCCCAAGGTGTTGAGTTTCGTGCATCACATAAGATTGATAGCGAAAATATCGACCAAATTACCCAAGAGTTTGATGCTGTGTGTATGGCTATTGGCTCGGGGGTTGCAAGAGATTTAGCAGTCGAAGGGCGAGAGCTGGAAGGTGTGTATTTTGCACTGGATTTTCTGAAGAACCAAAACCGAGCCACTGCAGCATTTTTGAGTGTTGATCCAAATGACAAACTATCCGCTAACGGCAAAAATGTACTAGTGATTGGTGGTGGCGATACTGGTTCTGACTGCGTGGGGACTGCTATTCGCCAAGGTGCAAAATCGGTAACTCAAATTGAGATTATGCCAAAACCAGATGTTGTTAAAACCACAAGCTCTCACCAAGAAGGATGTCAGCGTCGTTGGAGCTTGGCAACAAATCGTATCGTAGGAGATAATGGCAAGGTTACCCAAAGCGAAGTGGAGTGTTTGCTTAGTGGCAAGAGAGAGTTGATTGATTGTGATATGGTGCTTCTGGCGATGGGTTTTACAAATCCCGAGAGAGAGATTGCAGAAAAGCTAGAATTGGATTTTGATACAAGAAATAATATCATCACAAACAGAGATAATATTTTCGTTGCTGGAGATGCAGCACTTGGTGCATCACTGGTGGTGCGAGCAATTGCCTCGGGCAGAGAAATATCAAAACGTATAGATAGCTACTTGAACAGGATCTAAGGAAATCCTACTGGAGGTAGGAGAAGAATTGTTTCACCGAAATAGCTATCTTTGTCCATACATAGGTGATTAAAGTTGTGAAAAATAG
>CAYJLL010000230.1:0-2433 GCA_964370955.1 uncultured Rikenellaceae bacterium
TCCACCGAGCAGGTTGATTTGAAGTGGCTGTATGGTTTTGCCTTTTGTGTTCCATTGATCTTTATCTCGTACATTTTGCGTGAGACGTTCGCAGTAGAGTTACTATATGATCTTGGTGATATTATAGCCTTGGGGGTGATACTATTTTTGAGTTGGAATATCACGCAGCAGAGAGATGTTTACCCTTACGGTATAAGTGCTGAAACGATCAAGGAGCAGTCAACCGAGAGCGAGACACCTAAATTAGACAATGCTATCTACGATGTAAAGGCAGAGGAGTTAGAGCAGATAATGCGAGATAAACAACCCTATCTTAATCCTAATCTTAACCTCGGAGATTTGGCGTACCAATTGGGTGTGCGTCCAGGAGAGTTATCCCAGATTATAGCAAACAGATTCTCAGTAAATTTTTATTCTTTTATCAATAAGTATAGAGTGGAGCAGTGTAAGAGGTTACTAATTGAAGGTGATAGTACTCATCTCTCAATGGATGGCATAGCTTCAAAGGCTGGCTTTAGATCCAAGTCTACGTTCTATGCTCGGTTTAAGGAGTTCACGGGGCTCACCCCCTTGCAATATATCGCATATAAATCTAAAACTGTTTAATGCAAAAAAGGCTAACACATAAGTTGTGTTAGCCTTTTTTATATCGCTAGTTATCTTGGTTCTTATCCCATAAACCCTTTAAGTGCCTCGAGGGTTTTCTCACTTTGCTCGATAAAGCTCATGTGGCCTGAACCTTCAATCAACACGCTTTGCGCAGTGGGGAAGTCAGCCACCATTTTTTCCATCACCTCCCTGGGGATGTAATTGTCATCATCGCCAAAAATCATAAGGCGAGGGCGGTCCATAGTCTTGAAAAACTCTGTATTATCCTCCCTTTTCATCATACCCCTCAGAGTGGCAACTATTGCCTCGTCTTCGCTCATCATCACCTGATCGTAGAGCCCCTCGATAATCTCGTCAAACTTCTTTACATTCGCCTTGGCAAAGCCACGAGCAGGGTTTACCTTGGCGAGCATTTCTTTCTTGCCTGCCAAGATTAGGTCTATTTCACGTTGGCGATTTTCTCGCTTTTGCTCCGTGTCGCCATAGGGCGAGGAGTGGAGTAGTACGAGCTTTTCGACCATCTCAAGGTGCCCCTTAGCGAAAGCAAGAGCGGCATATCCGCCCATGGAGTGACCCACTATAGTTGCGCTATCGAAGCTCTCTTTTTTCATTACATCGGCGAGAACATCGCCCATAAAACTCAGCTCTATCGCCTCGCGAGAGCCCCAATCCGAGAAACCACTACCAGGCAAATCCATAATCATCACACGATACTCCTTGCCTAATAGCCCCGAGAATTCCTCCCATATTTCCATAGACTCAAGGTAACCGTGCAGCAAAACCACGCGTTTTTCGCCCATGCCGAACACCCCATAGCGCACCGCAACGCCTTGGGCCATTGTGAATTTTTCCATAGTCTGTGATTTTTATAGTTCAATTTTACCCTCAAAGACCATCTGTGCGCCACCGGTGAGATAAATATCTCGGTAGCCGCCGCTCCAATGATCAAACTCGATTTTCAGAGATGCCAGACGAGTATAAACTGTCGTTATATTATTTTTTGCGCCCCCAATATTATGAAGCACAATAGCCGCAGCCACACACCCAGTGCCGCAAGCAAGAGTTTCGCCCTCGACTCCACGCTCCCATGTGCGAATTTTACCGCTGCGCTCCTCTACGAAGTTTACATTAGCATCATATTGCTCTCTAAGGGTTGGAGCTACAGCAGAAATATCTACTTGCTCTACATCCTCCACTAGCTCTACATAGTGGGGTGAACCACTGTCGATAAGCCATTTGTCGCTGTCAACCTCCAAGAGCTCCTCGACATCGACCATTTTTAGGCGAATTACATCAGTGTCCTCAAAGAAAGCCATGTGCTCGCCATCAACCGCATTAAAACGCACTACACCATCATTACCCAAGCCTAGGCTAAGGGCGAAATGAGCGATGCAACGACCACCGTTTCCACACATAGTGGACTCTCGTCCATCGCAATTCCAATAGCGCATAAAGAAATCCGCTCCGTCGTTATCGTTTTCCAGGGTCATAAATCCGTCTGCCCCAACCCCTAGGTGGCGGTCGCAGAGTTGTTTGATTTGTTCTTCGTGAAGATCGAGGTTGTCGATATTGCGAGCATCGACAATAACAAAGTCATTGCCAGCTCCTTGGTATTTAAAGAAATTTAGTTCCATTGGTTTGTTTTATTTTTACCTGCATTTTCCTCGCAGTAGTTACACATCTGCAAAAATAGTGTTTTTCCTTCTCTCTACCAAGACTTGAAAATAAATGCATGTAAAATTTGTCTATCTAAAAAAAAATGTCGATATTTGCACCCTCTATTGCGCAATAGAGATAGATTATTAATTAATTTTAACCACTTTA
>CAYJLL010000231.1:0-2407 GCA_964370955.1 uncultured Rikenellaceae bacterium
AAACTATTTTTTAAACTTCCAAATAAATTTCAAACTTTTTTCACTTTTTTTTCTTTTTCACTCCTCAGAGCCTTTATAAGCTCCTTTTTCAGCCGCCTCGTTTGGCGTGTCCTCAAAATGAGAGGGTGATGAGCTGACAAAAGTAGAGTGAATTTCTCAATTCTCCAAATTTTTCCGCAAAAAAACTTGATTTTTTTTAGTACGATTTTGCAAAAAGCACTCTTTGAGAACTGTAATTACCTGATATGATGCACTTTCCTTCTTCAATAGCCTCTGGCAACTGATCTGCTAAAGGAATACAGCGAATAGTGGCTTTAGTCTCTGCTTTGATCTTTTCCTCGCTTTCAGGTGTTCCATCCCAGTGTGCCAAAATAAAGCCACCCTTAGATTCAAGCACTTCTTTGAACTCCTCATAGCTCTCAACAGGGGTAATCATGGAATCACGGAAGGTCAATGCTTTATTATATATATTAGACTGGATTTGCTCCAACAGGCTCTCGATGTAATCAGCAAGAGCGTCCTGAGTAACGATTTCTTTAGATAAGGTATCACGACGTGCAACCTCGATAGTATTATTTTGCATATCACGCTGCCCCATTGCTAGTCGCACTGGCACTCCTTTGAGTTCCCATTGTGCAAACTTGAAGCCCGAACGCAGGTTATCACGATCATCTATCTTCACACTAATACCCTTCGCTTTTAGCTCTGTGGCAATCTCGTCAAACTTAGCACACACTTCTTTAAGTTGGTCTTCTCCTTTATATATAGGTATCATCACTACCTGGATAGGAGCAAGAGCTGGAGGAAGCACCAAACCGTTATTATCGGAGTGTGCCATAATAAGCGCTCCCATCAGACGAGTAGACACTCCCCATGAGGTTGCCCACACATATTCCATTTTTCCTTCTTTATTAGTGAACTGCACATCGAATGCCTTAGCGAAGTTTTGAGCCAAGAAGTGAGAGGTACCACTCTGAAGAGCTTTACCATCTTGCATCAACGCCTCGATGGTGAAAGTTTCATCCGCACCAGCAAAACGCTCTGAATCACTCTTACGACCGATAACAACAGGCACTCCCATGAAGTCGCGAGTAAAATCAGCATACACCTGAATCATTTTCTCAGCCTCCTCCATAGCCTCATCTTTAGTTGCATGGGCAGTATGGCCTTCTTGCCATAGGAACTCAGCGGTACGCAAGAATAGTCTTGTGCGCATTTCCCAGCGAACCACGTTCGCCCATTGGTTGCACAAGATTGGCAGATCGCGATATGAGGTTATCCAATTGCGATAGGTGTTCCATATAATAGTCTCCGAGGTTGGGCGCACGATCAACTCTTCCTCAAGACGAGCATCTGGATCTACCACTACCCCATTGCCATCAGGATCATTCTTAAGGCGATAGTGTGTAACAACCGCACATTCCTTTGCAAAACCCTCAACGTGGCTTGCCTCTTTACTGAAGAATGACTTGGGTATGAAAAGCGGGAAATAGGCGTTTACGTGGCCCGTATCTTTGAATTTCTTATCAAGCGCAGCTTGCATCTTCTCCCAAATGGCATAGCCATAGGGTTTGATAACCATACAACCACGCACTGCAGAGTTTTCTGCTAGGTCTGCTTTGATCACTAGATCGTTGTACCATTTACTGTAATCGGTCTCACGCGAGGTGAGTTCTTTCATCTCTTTTGCCATAGTTTTGCATAATTTTTGAAGTGCAAAGATAAAAAAAACTGTTGTATTTATAAACTAATAATGATTTTTTACGTTAAAGATTATAAATAATTGTTCTCGAAATGGCGAAAATAGAGAATAATTTTGTACCTTTGTAAAGAGGAGGTATGATTGTTTTACGGTTTTTATTAAGTAATATCACAGATGAAAATGAAAAGATTAATAAGTTCGTTAGTACTTCTAACGTTTAGCCTACAAGTGGGCTGGAGTCAGTATGTTGACCCTTTATATGCGCCAAAAAAGAGCAAGGCGCAAATCGAAGCTGAAAAGCAGGAAAAGCAACGACAGAGAGAACAAATCCTAATGGCTGAGGCTAAACAGCAAAATCAGATCAAATACTGGCAGAATATTGAGCAGCGCTCTCAAAGCTACACTCCTGATGCCCAAGAGATCCTTGTTACTAACATTGACGAGGCTCTACTGAGACGTATAGATGCTGCAACTTCTGGTCCTGCCGACCCTGCCTTAACTGAGATTCTAACTCAGTATGGTAAAACCCTCCAAATGCAATACGCTCCAGATCTATATAATGTAATAGTTATGGGTAATCGTATTTGGGTGGAGCCTAAGTATATCACTTCGACATTCTCGGGAGATGATGCGGCGTCAAAAGGTGTGCAGCAATATCTTGATCGTGCTATTGCGCAGAATATGGCTCAAAATCAAAGCCAATCC
>CAYJLL010000232.1:0-232 GCA_964370955.1 uncultured Rikenellaceae bacterium
GGAGGTGTGCCATTGATGATGGCCTATAAGATGATTAATACGCTGGATTCGATGGTTGGTTATAAAAACGAGCGTTACCTAAGGTTTGGTTTTGCTTCGGCTAAAATGGACGACCTTGCAAATTTTATCCCCGCACGCCTGACGGCGCTACTGATGATTATTGTTAGTGGGAGTGTGCGTGCTGCAACATTCGTTCTAAGTTTCAGCAATAAACATTCTAGTCCAAATGCAG
>CAYJLL010000232.1:299-2406 GCA_964370955.1 uncultured Rikenellaceae bacterium
CTACATAGGTCTCAGAGAGCGTGATTTGACAGGCGACGATCTGCAAACTTGCTGTTGGATAAACACAAAAGTTGCTGCGGTTGGTTATGCCCTTGTGATTTTATTAATTTTAATTTAAACAATTTGATATGAATAATGCTTTAATACACATTTATACTGGCGATGGAAAAGGTAAGACAACCTCTGCCGTTGGGCTTGCAGCTCGAGCTCTAGGGCGAGGTCTCAAGGTGTGTTATGTTTCTTTCCACAAACGCCCCGAGAAGTACGGTTACTCAGAGATGCAAACCTTGCTATCATCTGGTGCGACCATCCTCAATAGGGCGAAAGGCCACCCTAAACTCGATAAATCAATAGATCCTATCATTAATGCTCAAGAGGTTGTTGCTGCAATTGATGAGATTCAAGGACTTATCAATTCGACGCACTATGATCTGCTGATTCTCGATGAGATAATTATTTCGGTGAGAGATAGCTATCTCCCCGAGGAAAGACTCCTTGAGTTTATTGCCTCTCGCCCTGAACATCTCGAACTTGTGATGACGGGACGAGGTGCAACCCCCACCTTGATTGAAGTGGCAGATTATGTTAGCAATGTCACTAAGATTAAACACCCTTTTGATAAGGGGGTTAGAAGTCGTGAGGGAATAGAATATTAATATTTTTATGATATGATCACTAGAGGATTTATAGCCACTCTTATAGTGGTGTTTACGATGTTGCTTCCTGTTTCAGCTCAAAATGGGCGAATAGCTTTGGTTCAATCGAGCATTGCGTGGGGTGATCCAGCAGCAAATATTACTGCTTTCGATTCGAGAATATCGTCTGTGGAAGGTTGCGATATGATTATTTTTCCTGAGTTGTTCGTCTCGGGTTGCGACATGCAGCGTAGGTCAAAATATATCAAAGACTCTGTGAAATTCGAAATAGCTCAGCTGTATCCCTCTGTGCTCCAGCAAATGAAAAATTGGGCAAAGCAGAGTGGAGCAGTAGTGGTGGGCTCTACTATCTATGAACGTGATAGTCTTTTCTACAATCGCCTGCTTGCCGTTTATCCCGCGGGTGAGTACTATCACTACGATAAACACAATTGTTTCAAGAAAGGGGCATTTACCTCAGGTGATGACCATTTGGTAATCACGGTAAACAATGTGCGCTATGCCACATATATCTGCTATGACCTTCGCTTCGAGGAGTGGTCGAGGAATGATAATCGTGATGATGCGGCAATATATATTTCTAATTGGCCTAAATCTAGGGACGCAGATTGGAATTCACTGCTGAGCACTCGAGCTAGCGAAAATGGTGCTTATGTAATTGGAGTAAATTGCGCGGGAGAGGATCTCGCAGGAGTAGAGTACATAGGGTCAAGTTCTTTGTATAGCCCTGATGGAGTGTTAGTTGATAAGTGTTCCGATGGTGAAGATCAGATTCTGATAGTCGAACTGAGTGTAGATTAAATCCTAGAACTCGCAGTAAGTTTTGCTTTATAAACAAGCTATCGAGTTGCGTGGATTTGGTGTATAGTTTTGCATGGTATGCATTTTGTTGTATATTTGCGGACTTTTAAACCACTATACAAATGAAACAGACAATTAAAATTTTCGCACTTGCACTAGTTCTTATTGCCGGTGTAGGCCAACTTAAAGCTCAGAGTCTAAAAGACCTATTCAACAAAGATAACATTAAAGATGCGCTCGAAAATGTAGCGGCTGACTATATCGATTTTTCTATCGTAGGCCAGTGGGAATATGCAGGGTCCACTGTAAAGCTAGCGTCGGATAATGCGCTTGCAGAGGTAGGGTCAAATTTGGCTGTGTCATCTATTGAGACAAAGATGGATGAGTATCTCCAAAAAGTAGGAATAACCCCAGGCAAAGTAGCCTTTACCTTCAATAGCGATAGCACAATGACAATTAAGACTGCTACGCGTCAAATAGAAGGAACCTACACCTATGACAAAAATAGCTCAGAGCTTAAAATGACAGTATCAAGAGTTCCAGTGAGCGCAAAGGTTGAGGTTCTTGCATCGAGCTTTTCTATTTTGTTTAATACCGACAAACTCATGCAATTCTTACAGAGTATCACACAGAAAAGTTCGAATGATAAA
>CAYJLL010000233.1:0-2388 GCA_964370955.1 uncultured Rikenellaceae bacterium
ACATAAAAATAAAAGCTATAGCAATCATAAGGGACGGATAAGCCATCAAAGAGCTAGACCAGCAATGATGAGAGACAAATCATTGCCCAGTGCGGGCACGCCCCTGAACAAACGAAAAGAAAGAGAAATTGGTAACAAATAAACAATAATAACACCCGCAATAAAAACACAACGATGATGCAATACCATCAAAATGCCTATATTGCTCTACTACAGAGGCTTGTAGAGACCCCATCGCTTTCAAAACAAGAAGATAAAACTGCCGAAATCCTTTGCGATTTCCTTCAAAATAGAGGTGTCGAGGTGCAGCGCCTTGAGAATAATGTGTGGGCGACCAACCTCCACTTTGACCCCTCGAAGCCAAGCATCCTGCTTAACTCCCACCACGACACAGTACCGCCCAACGGTAACTATACCCGTGATCCTCATGCTCCCGATATTCAAGATGGCATACTCTATGGCTTGGGGAGCAATGATGCAGGAGGTAGCGTTGTGGCTCTTATTGCGACGTTTCTTGAATTCTACGATAAAAAAGATCTCAAGTATAACCTTGTGCTGGCGATCTCTGCTCAGGAGGAATGTTCGGGCAGTGGCGGCATAGAGCTTCTGTTGCCAGTTTTGAGAGAGAAATGCAATGAGAAGATAGACTTCGCAATTGTCGGTGAACCCACTTGCATGGAGATGGCTGTGGCAGAACGGGGGCTAATGGTGGTCGATTGTAAGGCGCATGGTGTTGCGGGTCATGCTGCACGCGAGGTGGGTGTGAACGCCATCTACAAGGCCTTGGATGACATCAATTGGTTCAGGACTTATCGCTTTGATAGGGTCTCGCAACTGATGGGCGAGGTGAAAATGAATGTGACTGTCATTGGAGCTGGCGAGCGCCATAACATAGTGCCGCATTTGTGTGAATTTACGGTCGATATTCGCATCAATGAACTCTATACCCATCAGGAGATACTTGAAATCATAGGCGAGAATATTTCCTCTGAATTTGCCCCTCGTTCGACTCGTCTGCGTTCATCGTCTATCTCTGAGGATCACCCCGTGGTGGTCTCTGGTCAGGCTTTAGGACGTAAAACCTTTGGCTCTCCCACCACTTCCGATTCTTCGCTGATCCACGATATCCCCTGCCTGAAAATGGGGCCTGGTGACTCTGATAGATCCCACTCTAGCGATGAGTATATTGGGGTTGATGAGGTGTTGGATGGTATAGAATTGTATATAAAAATGCTCAGGAAACTACTCTAAGCCAACATCCTGCTTATCTTATTTTCTACGCCATTGATTAACGCATGAAAGCCACTGCAGTAGCCCCATTTTAGGCTGTCTTTGCAGTATAGTTTTATTAAAATGAAAAAAAAATTGGCTTTTATTATATAAAATCGTACCTTTGGAGGAAATAAACTATAACGGCACAAGTAAATAAGTAAAAAATTGTCTGCACTATCTAAAGTTTTCCGCTGGTTTTTGTCGCTCCCATATACCATGGGGGTCGCCTTGCGTCATAAACTTTTTAATAGTGGAATTCTCAAAAGCACCGAGTTTGATATCCCGATAATTTGTGTCGGAAATATCACCGTTGGTGGCACAGGCAAGACCCCTACTGTCGAGATGCTTGTTGAGATGCTTTCACCCCACTACAACCTTGCAGTGCTATCTCGAGGCTATAAACGCAAAACCAAAGGCTTTGTGTTGGCAGAATCGAATACCTCGTTCAAAAAAATTGGCGACGAGGCAAGACAAATCAAACTGAAGTATCCCAACATCACAGTGGCTGTGTGCGAGAAACGAGTGGAGGGAGTCAAGCGTCTGCGTGAACTACAACCAGATCTTAACCTAATTATCCTTGACGACGGTTTCCAACATCGCTATATCGAACCATGGGTGAATATCGTGTTGATGGACTACAATAACCCCATCTATGAAGATAGTATGCTCCCATTGGGGCGATTGCGCGACCTTCGTTCGCAGATCTATCGATCTCAAATAGTGATGGTTACTAAGTGTCCGAGGAATATCACCCCTTTGGAGTTCCGCTTGATGTCTAAGAACCTCGATCTGTTGCCTTTCCAGCAACTGTTCTTTACGCACGTAAAAGCCAACGACCCTCAGCCGCTATTCCCTAGCGAGCTTAATCCTCAAATTCAACGAGGACAGTCGGTGGTGGTTATGACAGCCATAGCCAAACCCGAGCAGTTTATTTCAACCGTTGAAAATGCCTTTAAGGTACATTCAGCGCTGATATTCCCCGATCATTATACCTTCAAGATGCGTGACATCGAAAACCTAGAGGCTCAGTTGCTAGATGCACCCAAAGATGCTATTGTGCTGCTCACTGAAAAAGATGCTGTTAAGCTCTTGGGTTCTCAACGCCTCTCTCAAAAA
>CAYJLL010000234.1:0-2359 GCA_964370955.1 uncultured Rikenellaceae bacterium
GCTGCCTTTGATGATAGAATGCGAGGCGAAATTTAATCCCCCCTCTCTTTCTTCTTTCTCCCCTATATGAAAAATCCCACTGCTCATAGAAAAATATGAGAGTGGGATTTTTTGTTGCTATCTAGGGTGTGTTAGTCTTGATCTATTGTGTTGAAGTAAGCGTGGAGTTTTTCTTGCGATCTGTAGGGGGTAGGATTGTCGTCGCGCACATATTCGTTGGAAAAAGGAGGACGGATGTAGCGAGATTTTAGAGTGTCGCTCCACTGAATTTCAAACATTCCTTTGAGCTTGGCGATCAATCGAGGATCTTTCAATCGAACACCCACCTCAATGCGCCTCACCAAATTGCGTTTCATCAAATCTGCACTCAGTATATAGCACTTTTGCTCGCCCTCGCAGTGTGTGATTATTACTCTTGCGTGTTCGAGATACTTGTCTATAATGCTGTGAACCTCAATATTTTCGCTAACACCACTAATGCCTGCCACCAAGGAACATTCTCCACGCACAATCAAGCGAATTTTTACTCCAGCTCTCGATGCGCGATACAGTAACTCTATCATAGCCACATCAGTGATGGCATTAAATTTTCCATCGAAATGAGCTTCTTTGCCCTTTTTTGCGTTGGATATTTGCTGCTCAATTAAACTTTCGATAACTCCTCGCATGTGATTCGGAGCAACCATCAGCTGTTGATAGTTGAGATGTTTATGTGGGTTTTTGAGTTGCTTAAAAACTTTTTTTGCATCCTCAGCGATGGTGCTGTCGGTTGTTAGCAACCCCATATCGCTGTAGATTGAAGCGGTGTCTTCGTTGAAATTTCCAGTGCCAACGTAGGTGTAGTCGATATTGCGACCTGCGATTTCTCGCTCCACCAGAAGGAGTTTACAGTGTACTTTGATGTCCACTGTGCTATCAATAATTTTCACACCTGCCGCCTTGAGCGTCTCTAGTGCCTCAATGTTGTGTTCTTCGTCAAAGCGTGCTTTGAGCTCTATCAGAGCCCTAACTTTTTTGCCGTTACGCACTGCATTAATCATCAGATCTACAACTTTCGAGTCGTCAGCCAAGCGGTAGATGCTGATAGAAATACGCTTTACGTGAGGGTCGATTGCTGCTTCTCGGAGCGTGTCGATAAAATGATTAAAAGTGTGATAGGGGTAACATAGCAGAATGTCCTGCTTTTCGATGGCTTTAAAAATCGAACCAGATGGATTGATAGCAGGGTGGAACGATGGGGTGGGAGAGGGGTATTCAAATTCGGGGCGGATGCGTGGGAATTTGACTAGATCACTCAGATGAATGTGCTGAGATTGCTGTTCGATTTGCGATGGATCTTCGATTGAAAACAACCTGCTAAGGCTCTCACACATATCTTCAGGCATCCCCTTGGTGACAATCAGCCGCACGGCTCGTGAACTCTCTCGCTTGATGATGGTGCGAGTGACTGCACTCTCGAGCGATTCGTCGGTGTCGTCATCTAGGGTAATGTCGCCATCTCGCTCAATTTGAAAAGTGTGAGCTTCAATATTTTGATAGGAAAACATATAGAAAATATCATCAATACAAAGCCTGATGAGATCCTCCAAAAAAATAATCTCGCAAACATCCCCCTGAGCTGGAAGTATAACAAAACGACTGAATTTCTTACCCACAGGTACTTGGAAAATTGCATAGTGCATTTCGTCCTCAGAGCGCATCGCCACACACATATATAACGCAGAATCTCGAATGTGAGATTCGTCTATGTGCTTGCCCAAAATCACTGGATGCAGGCTGTCGTCGAGCTGGTGTAGGAAAAAATCCTTGCAGAATTTTAGTTGCTCGGGGTTGAGTTCATCGAGGGATTGCTTGATGAAGATATTGTTCTCTTCGAGCCTCGAAGTGAGTTCGGAGTAGGCGTTGTGGAATTTTTGATTCTGAATCTCGATGCGTCTATTGATAATCTCCAAGAGTTTTTGCGCCTGCTCTGTTTTCTCAGGCTCGTCCTTTTGGTAGGTGATGTTCAGAAGGCTCGCAATGCGCACCTTGATAAAGCCATTCATATTATTTGCATAGATCCCGAGGAATCTGAGCCTTTGAATTAGGGGGACGCTCGGGTCTTGTGCCTCTTGCATCACTCTTTCGTTGAAATCTAGCCAACTGAGTTCACGGTCATAGATTGGCGAGGGGTTTGATTTAGCCATAGTGAATAGGGGTTAATTTGGTATGTGGGAAGATGTCTTTAATTACAAATATACAAAATCTTCCTGGTATTAGCAATCAAATTTGGGACTAATCTCTAGATAATTTTAGCCAAAAGTGTGAATGTATTATTATGTTGGCTAGATATTTTTCAGTACATTTGTAGTCTAAAATT
>CAYJLL010000235.1:0-2355 GCA_964370955.1 uncultured Rikenellaceae bacterium
ATTTAACTACTCGCTCATCTCAAAGATAATTAAACTTCTCGAACCATGATTATAGATAGAAAAAGTAAGCTCAAGAGCGAGGCAACGCTAAAAATCTCGCGATTTAAAGAGGTTATAAAGCGCACTAAACCACACAAACACAGTGGTTACTATGAGTTAATATTTATACTTGAAGGTGAAGGATTTCACACTATCGACACAACACAGTTTAGAGTTACTGCTCCAGAGTTTTATATGCTTTCAGCAGAACAGCTACACTATTGGCAGTTCACAGCCATTCCTCGCGGATTTGTCATACTCATCAAAGAGGAGGAGTTCAACCCCGTAAACGAAGCAAACACGATAAAACTCCTAAAAGAGCTAAAATCAATAACACATCTATCAATCAAGAAGTGTAGTGTTATTTTCACTATACTGGAGGATCTATACGCTATCTCTAACGAAGATAATAGCATTGAACTGCAACACTGCTATCTCTCAGCTATTTTCGCCAAACTACTGACGCACTCTCGCACCTCCACACAAAAATTGAGCGGTGCACAACCCAGGGTGTATATCAACTTTATGGAGATGCTATCAACCGAAATACGCACTAAACATCGTGTTCATGAGTACGCCACAGCTCTACACACTACACCACAAAACATCAATTCATTATGTCGCAAGCACAGCAACACGAGCGCTAGCGAGCTCATTAATCAACAACTCACACTAGAGACAAAACGCTACCTTCTACACACAGACAACACAATAGCGGAGATAGCAGAGATAGTTGGATTTGATGATGTGTCAAACTTCATAAAGTACTTCAAAAAGCGAGAGGGATTGACACCGAAACAGTTTCGTTCTCAATATTTTCAATAATACCATTTTTAACACCACACCTACCTACCCGTCCTCTAGTTAATGCCGTATCTTTGCACTTGATTTAATAAATTAAGCAAAGAACTATGAAGAGCATTATAAACCACATCCTCAAGAAGCAGAGCATAATAACTACTCTAAAAGCAATAACGCTTATTGTCTTTACTATCCTACTATGGAGTGGGTTCTCGGCCACATCACATGATAGCGATTTTCTGATTCATTTGCGAAATACCAACCTTGGAAATTTGGTTGTGTGGTCACTATGGTGGCCTGCGATAATTATTGCTGCAATATTTTTTGGGCGTATATGGTGTATGGTCTGCCCCATAGAGCTCATCACAACTATCTGCGCAAAATTCGGATTGAAACACACGCCAAATAGAACGCTCACATCTGGCTGGCTTATTACAGCACTATACATCATCATATTACTCATTGGCATCCAAGCATTTGCAATTCATCGCAACCCCACATACATGGCTATCTACATGCTTTGCATAACTGCACTCTCGGTAGCCGCAGGTCTTATTTATGAAAAGAACACTTTTTGCAGATACGCCTGTCCCATTGGGATGTTATTGGGTCTCTACGCAAAGCTCTCTGTTTTCGGTTTGAGGGTGAAAAGTCGTGATTGTTGCACTGCTTGTAAAGACAAATCATGCATCAATAAGCGCTACACATACAACATAAACGCAAAGAGCTGTGGCATAGGTCTATACCCCATGAATATAACGAGCAACTCTAACTGCATTCTCTGTGGCGGCTGTGTGCGTAGTTGCGCTAAATATCAAATCAAAAGTTCATCAGAAGAACGACCAAACCCCACGTACAGGCGCATACCTTTTGCCTCGGATCTACTATCCAGCAGAGCACTATCCTGGGCTGAAGTTGCATTTCTTGTTGTTTTGTCTGGATTTGTAATCTCAGAGGTTTGGACAGAATGGAGTGCGTCAAAAGAGCTATTAAACTCTATCTCAGCGATCATAATCGAGCCTTTAAATCTTGCATCCAATCAAATCAATAAGGTGATACATGGTGTGGTAATATTCATAATTCTGCCACTAGTTTTTTGGCTACTACCATATGCTGTTGCAAAAATTTTGGGTTCTACATTAAAAATAGGTGAGTATCTCAGATACTACTCACTAGGTTTCATTCCTATCGCGGCGGCGGCTCACTTCACTAAGGCTATTTTAAAATCGGCCTCACGTTTAGGCTATTACAAACATTTGATAGATGATGTAAACGGAGTGCAAACGGCACAAAAAATCATAGATAAAGAGATCTACATTACAAAACTTCCGTTCGAGATTGATGTGATAATCTCAGCTGTAACAATTACCACTATCACAGTGAGCATTTGGCTAAGCACTAAGCTAATTTCTAAATTAAACAGAGATCTTTTTACTCAGAAATCGAATAATTCACTATATCTTATACCGATTCTTTATGGTGCAATATTCTGGGCAATGATGATTATCTGGAGAT
>CAYJLL010000236.1:0-2338 GCA_964370955.1 uncultured Rikenellaceae bacterium
GCGTAGGTCAAATCCTTATGGTCTGCCATCTTCTCGGGTATGGTGTAGCTAAACGATGGAATGCCTGCCGCCTCGTGGGTAGCAGGGGTAAAATCGGTGCTAATATCTGCATTGTAGGGTGCAAAGGCGATAAAGCTGAGGAAGTCGCCATCGCTCCAATATTTGTCGGGTTCTTGAGCCGCAGGGTCACTCCCTTTAGTTACCACCCAATCGGTATATGATGTACCCGCTTTTGTGCGAGCAACCTTTGCCAAATACATATGGTTCGGGGTGCTTGTTGCTGCATCAAATCCGTTATCTCCTGTGTTGTAGCAGAGCATCTGCATACTCTCAATATTGGAGTCTGTGATAACTGTTCCTCGTGTCGAGAAACTAATCTCTCGTGTGTCACCGCCCACTGCTGGCGTATCGATGATTGGGTCATCTTGACAACCAACGAGCGATAAACACAAAGCCAGTGCGCTAAATAATACTTTTTTCATATATTGTACTTCTCTTTTTATTCTACTTCTACTTCCCCTTTATCGTTCCAAGGCTCAACGGTTGTAGTAAACTTAATTACTTGCGTCTCCACCTCAAGCTCTCCGTTATTATTCCAAGGCTCTACGGTAACGGTAAACTCAATAGCCATCTTCTTGATTACTATATCTATGGTAAGAGTTCGGGTTACATTGCCAAATTTGAGGGTTACAGTAATTCTGTCCTCTACCTGTACATCGCTGTAATCTCTATTGTATAGAATTTGTGAATTTGTCCAGTCGATAGTAGCTTTTCCGTCTGCTAATTCACTCTTTAGGCTTATATTGTTCTCTAAAAGGTTGGTTGCAAAGTCTATCCCGATGGTCAATCTTTCTGTATCTGTTGTGTGATCCACCCAGTTATAGGCTCTGGCATTACCTGTGAGATTGAAGTACATATCGTCCACATTTAATATCAACTCCTTATCGTTCCACTTTTCGTCACTCACTGCGTCTAACTCAATATAGTATTCATCCATTAAGTCGATAGTAAATTGATATACCATTCGCCTACCTTTTAAAAACTCATGTGATGGGGCTTCAATAGTTTGGCTATGTGTAGTTGTTTCTCCGTCTATGGTTGTAACATTGTAGTTTATGGTTATTACCACCTGCTTATCCGCAATTTTTTGAGGTATAAGCAGCATTGTTCCTACTTCGGTAACAAGTTCTGTGTAATCTGCCGTTTTGAGAATTAGACCAGTTTCAAGCTGCTTAGTATCTTCTGATAATGGCTCACGGTTTTTGATGGAGTATGTTGTGTTTTCGCTACCACCAACAGCCGTATTTATATCCCATTCAAAACCCGTGTCGGTGTATTTGCCGCCACAATACTTTGCCCCTTTGAAGGTGATTTCTGTTACTTGTACATTCGTGATTTGCTCCTTAGGACCATTCACCTTAGCCGAGAATATTACCTGCGTGAGTTGGTGGTCGAATTGCA
The DNA here is from genome assembly GCA_964370955.1 of uncultured Rikenellaceae bacterium. Lineage (GTDB taxonomy): Bacteria > Bacteroidota > Bacteroidia > Bacteroidales > Rikenellaceae > Mucinivorans. Next base: position 1,462 of record CAYJLL010000236.1, read on the forward strand.
ACGCCACAAAACCCACCGTAGTCAATGGTCTTTGTAGTAGTGCAGTTGTAGCTGTTAGAAAATCCACCTGCTTATCAACATCTGTGTGGGGTGTGAATGTAATTGTTGGATGCCCCTTTGCATCGTTAGCACTCAATGTAATGCCACTATCGCCAGACTTGGGGCTATGCGGATAGTAGCCAAAGAATTTTATTCTGTCGGCTGGGTCGTTAGACCAATATTTTGCAGGGGTGTAATCCCACTTTTCCGTTGTGGCATCGTATATCACCGCTTGGTTATACATAAAATCGGGGGCTTCATTCTCAGGAACCCACTCACCATTATCAAGAAAAAAGGCAAACACACCGATTGCATCGTTATCCTTAAACCCTTCAGAACCGATAATACTACCCTTAGTCACAGCAGCCTCCCAATTATCCTCTGAGGCAAAACCAATAGCATCTGTACTCGGCACATAAGGCTGGTCGGGTGAGTGCTCGTTTTTAGAACAAGCGGCTACAAACAGAGCTAAAATAAATATCCATTTTCTCATATATATCCTTCCCTTTTGTTTTTCGTGTTGCCCATAGTGCGCAACAATAGAGACAAGTAGTTGCAAATTTCTTCAAAATAGTTTTGCATCACATTATCTCTACATAAATCGCCCTTATACTAAATAGGCGATTTTGTTATTATTTTTCAAATCGTTGTTTTAGCGATGTGAAAAATGTTCTAATTCGCCACAAAGTTAGTGATTTTTAGTCATATAAGCTATATTTTCTGATTAAAACCACTGAAAACAGCCAAAATAGAGATGTATAACATTGATATATAACTAATTGCAATCGTTGAATTTAACTAAAACAATCGATCAAGAATTTAACTAAACGATTTTCAG
>CAYJLL010000237.1:0-2336 GCA_964370955.1 uncultured Rikenellaceae bacterium
TAAAGTATTAATACAGATTTTATAAAATCATCGATATCTCCATCCAAAACTCCATCACAATCCGAAGTTTGATGACCCGAACGGTGATCTTTGACTCTTCGATCGTCCAGAACATAGGAGCGAATTTGCGAACCCCACTCTATTTTTTTCTTCCCTCCCTCTAGTTCTGCTTGCACCGCTTGGCGACGTTCCAGCTCAGCTTGATAGAGCTTGGAACGCAGTATGCGCATTGCGTTTTCTTTGTTCATCAACTGCGAACGAGTTTCTGTATTTTCGATCACCAATCCCGTGGGGATGTGGTGAAGGCGAACGCCAGTCTCTACCTTATTTACGTTTTGCCCACCTGCACCTCCACTGCGGTAGGTGTCCCAACGAATATCGGCTGGACTGATCACAATCTCTATGCTGTCGTCTACCGAGGGCGTGACAAAAACGCTCGAGAATGTAGTCTGACGCTTGTTGTTGGCATTGAAAGGCGAAGGACGCACCAGGCGATGAACTCCATTCTCGCTTTTCAGGTAACCATAAGCATAGTCGCCTATAATCTCTATCATCACAGATTTAACCCCAACTGGGTCTCCCTCTTGAAGGTCTTGAACTTTGACAGTGTAGCCTCTGCGTTCTCCCCAGCGCATATACATTCTAAGGAGCATAGAAGCCCAATCTAGAGCCTCCGTACCACCAGCCCCTGAGTTTATCTCAAGGATGGCAGAGAGCACATCCTGCTCCTCGCGCATGGTTGCTTGAAGTTCTGCTGCATCAAGTCTCTGCACTAAATCATTATATGCACACTCCAATTCCTCCTCGCTGCTCAATCCTTCTTTGACAAATTCGGGCATTAACTCCAGATCCTCTAGCGGTTTTTCAACGCCTTGATATAGTTCGACCCATCCCTTGAGTACTCCCAGCGCTTTTTGGTGGGCTTGCGCTTTGGCAGGCTCGTCCCAAAAATCGGGTGCCATAGCTTCCTGTTCAGCTTTTTCGATTTCGCTGATTTTCTCAGAGATATTCAATTGAGAGTGTAGACCCTCGATGCGCCCACGGAGTTCTTTTATCTGTTCGCTGCTTACCATCTACTATTGTTTGTTATTTATGTATTCTTTGAAAGCCTCGCCTCGCTCTTCGTAGTTTTTGAATAGGTCAAAACTCGCACAAGCGGGAGAAAGTAAAACGCAATCCCCATTTTGAGCTAGAGAATCGCATGCGTCCATCGCCTCACTCAATGAATGAGCATCAATGATGGTAGGCACAACTCCAGCAAATGCTTTTAGAAGTTTTTGATTATCCACACCCATGCAAACCAGAGCTTTAACCTTCCCCCGAGCAATCTCAAAGAGAGTTGAGTAGTCGTTGCCTTTATCTACGCCCCCTGCTATCCACACCGTTGGGCGTGTCATCGATTCTAGGGCGTAGACCACCGAATCGACATTGGTAGCCTTCGAGTCGTTGATATATTCCACCCCAGCAATCTCACCCACTCGCTCCATGCGGTGCTCCACACCCGAAAAAGTGCGAAGCCCAGAGGCGATATCCTCATAGCTAACACCTGCTCTTGAACAGGCAACAATCGAGGCTAGAGCGTTGGCGATATTATGTACGCCTTTGATTAGTAGCTCGCTGGTTGGGAAACTAAAATCTTTGTACCTGAGTACTTCTCCATCGAGCCACGCACCACCAGTGGCTCCACGTGAGGAGAATGGTATGCGACTCGCCTCGGTGCTCACCGTTGGCATCACCCTGAGAAGCTCGGGGTCGTCGGCGCTATAAATGAAAGTGTCTTCGAATTTTTGATTGCGCACAATACGTAGTTTACTCGCCACATATTTGCTCATTTGATAGTCGTAGCGATCTAGGTGGTCGGGCGTTATATTTAGTATCAGAGCTATGTCTGCTTTGAAGTCAACCACTCCGTCCAACTGAAAGCTGCTCAATTCGATAACATACCAATCAGGTTCGGTGGTGAGGTTGGCAACTTTTGCTGCAAAACTCTCTCCAATATTGCCTGCACACATCACATTCATCCCTGCACCCGCCATAATATGGTAGATCAGCGAGGTGGTTGTGGTTTTGCCATTAGAGCCTGTGATACATATTTTTTTAGCTTTGCAATAGCGCGAGGCGAACTCGATTTCAGAGATGATTTTCTTGCCTCGAGCAAGGGCAGCCTGAATCACTGGAGCTTTGTCGGGGATACCCGGCGATTTGACAATTAATGCGGCCTCTAGCACCTTCTCGATGGTGTGTCCGCCTTCCTCAAATTCGATCTGAGCTTGGGTTAGTTTCTCTTTGTAGGGGCTTTTGATGGTGCCTGCATCCGAAAGAAAAACACTAAAACC
>CAYJLL010000238.1:0-2318 GCA_964370955.1 uncultured Rikenellaceae bacterium
CACGCTCCAGAGCAAGAGCTGTTAGTCTTAGTGCATCAGAACGAGAAGCCATAGTCTCCGACTTATTGGCATGTAGTGAACCCAACTATACTCCTATTGCATCACTACCTATAATTTTTAATATAGATGGGACTCAAATAAAGAAGAAGTTAAAGGCCTCTTCCAAATAATATGTTTAAATTTTAATTTTTTATGAATAGACTTTTTAACCCCAAGACCTTCGTAGGCAATATCTTGTTGCTGAATATCGTGGTATTCTTAGCTCAATATATGTTCCCTCGCTACCATGTTGAGATCATTGAGCAACTAGCACTGTTTAATTTCGAGTCACCTTTTTTCAAATTGTGGCAGCCTGTGACCTACATGTTCCTGCATGGAGATTTTAGCCATTTGTTCTTTAATATGTTTGCTCTGTGGATGTTTGGTCGTCAGATTGAGTATGATCTAGGGCAGAAGCGTTTCGCAATCTATTATTTTGCTACAGGAATTGGAGCTGCTTTGATTCAGATGCTTGTTGGCTATCTGATGCTAACAAACGCAGCTAATGCTGCCGAAGCACACGCTCTATTGATGACCCCTACTGTGGGTGCATCGGGTGCAGTTTTTGGTATTTTGCTTGCTTTTGGAATGTTGCACCCTAACGAACGAATCATGCTGTTGATTCCGCCTATTCCGCTGAAAGCCAAATGGTTTGTGATTATTTATGGTGCTATCGAACTATTTGCAGGTGTTCGAGGAGGCGACAATATTGCTCACTTTGCCCATCTTGGTGGTATGATTTTTGGATTAATCCTGTTGTTGGCTTGGAAGAAAAAACGCTATAACTTCAATCGTTGGAACTAGGCTGTTATTTTTAAAACCCAATAAGACTATTTGATAGAAAATCAAGCAACTAATGATGAAAGAGAAGAAAAGAAAATCAAAATTTGTGAGGCTTATCAATTTCCTGTTGATACTCATCACATTAGGCTCTGCTTTGGCCTTGACTCTTAGTTACATGGCCTCGTGGGTCAGTCCTGAAAGCTCAAGCTTGATTGCATTGCTTGGTTTGCCGCTATTCCCTTTGATGATTTTGAATATGTTGCTGGCTTTGTATTGGATGTTTCGCCGCAAACTGTGGACGGTACTTCCGATGTTAGTCGTACTTTTGGGAGTGGGTAAGATAGGGGATTTCTATCAAATTAGCTTCACTCGAAGCTACGAGCTGCCTGAAAATCTTAAAGGTTCAGATAGGGTTTCACCAAAGGATGTTTTAACACTTGCAACCTATAATGTTCATAGTTTTGTTTTTGATTCAGGTGATCTATCCTATGAGTTGACTATGGATAGCGTGTCCAACTACCTTAAAGAACAAGGCGCACAGATTATCTGTCTCCAAGAATATACAACACCCAAACAAGGCGATGTGGAGCATTTCAATGAAAGATTCTCAAATTGGCCTCACCAGTATTTCTATGCAATTTCAAATTATGGTGTTCGAGATATGGGCATGGTTGTGATGAGTCAGTTTCCTTTGCGTAATGTGAAGACCCATCAATTTGAAAGCACAGGCAATGCGATGATGTCTGTGGATGTTGTTCTTGAAAGAGGTGACACCCTAAAGCTCTATAATGCCCACCTACAGTCAACAGAATTTAATCGTTCGCAACCCGAAGGTTTAACAGCGCTTGTCGAGGGTCCTGATGCTGAAAAAGCAGTAATAGAGGTAGAGAGACTTTTGATTAAGAATTTTATCAAGCGCAGCCAACAAGCCCAGTTGCTACGTGCGCAACTAGACTCCCTTGAGGGACGCAAAGTAATAGTGATGGGTGATTTTAACGACACCCCTAATTCTTATGTGACCACACTGGTCAAAGGAGAGGATTTCTCGGATAGTTTCCGCGAGGCAGGCTCAGGCTATGGGTACTCCTATCGACCGATGAAGCATCTCTTTAGAATTGATTACCTTTTATATAGAGATCAGTTCTTTGAAGCCATAGAATATAATTCACAAAACATACCCTTTAGTGACCACAAACCTGTGGTTGTAAAGCTATTGAAAAAACAAAACAACTAACAATTTAATATGTTTACAAAAATGAAAGATTACATTGAACAAATTTGGCAAGAGCGTTCGCTCGCCCAAACCGATGCAGGAGCTGAGGTTATTCGCACCGTGATTGAGAAGTTGGATAAAGGTGAGCTGCGTTGTGCAGAGCCTATGGAGGATGGAACGTGGAGAGTCAATGAGTGGGTGAAAAAAGCAGTGCTAATGTATTTCCCAATTCAGAAGATGCGCACTATGCACAGCGGTGAATTGGAATTCTATGACAAAATGG
>CAYJLL010000239.1:0-2286 GCA_964370955.1 uncultured Rikenellaceae bacterium
AACATAAACATGGAGTAGACCCGAGATAAAGAAACCCAGTAGTAGGTAGGGTGACATCTCATTTAGAATGGCAAGAAGTTCTTGAAAGTATACCATTTGTAAAGAAATTTTAGAATTGTTTTATGAATCTTGCAAAGATATACAAATCTAATGCAATTTTTGTTATTTCCAACGCAAATTACCAACTTTGCGGTATGGATATACTTGAATTTAGAGATTTTTGCCTCTCTTTACCAGAGGTGAGTGAGAGTACGCCCTTCGATGAGGATTACCTAGTTTATAAGGTTGCAGGGAAAATGTTTGCACTTGCGAGCATGGTGGATTTTGAGCGCATAGCCTTGAAGTGCGATCCCGATTTGGCAATCGAGCTTAGGGAACGTTACAATGGGATCGAACCAGCGTGGCATTTCAATAAACGCCACTGGAACGATGTGTATGTTAATCGAGATCTCTCGGATACTTTTATTCGTGAGCAAATTTTTAATTCTTGCCGTTTGGTGGTCGAGAAAAATGTTACGCCACGTGCTGCGCGTGAAGGGCTTCTAGCGCTTCTTGCGAGTTTCCCTCTGAAGTAGGCTCTGTGTTTTGATAGGGGTGAGGTGTTCGGTTGAAACATCCAGTGTGAACTCATCAAGATGAGGAATATAGGCTGGAGGAACATCGCCCTGATCGTGTCGTTGGTATAGACTTGCCTCTTTGAGGTTTAGCACCTCGAGTCTTATCGATGGGTTAATTCTTTGAGCGTAGGCTTTTCTGACGCTTTCTTTGTTTTTATTGGTCACCACAATTAATTGTTGGGTTGTGATGGGAAATTGATTCATTACTCCCGCCTCTATCACTAGATAGTTCATGCTGTGTAGGCGTAGGGTGTTGGTGAGTCGCTCAATGAGTGTAGTTACGGGTGAAACTACACCTTCCAATAGGAACTCTCTTGAGCTAGCTCCCCAGCCAGGATTGTCGTTGTCGATAAACTGCGATGAGGGTTCGAAATCTATTTGTTCGCCCACAATACTATAATCATCATAGGTGAATTTTAGAGGGTCAATCACAATACCTCGACGAGAGGGGTAGCTGGTGAGGGTGTCGAATACCTTTGAGTGGTCGAGATCTTTGACAATCACAGTGTAGGCCATTGAGTTTGGGAAAACCGCATACTCCAAGGCTGTTTTCGAGAAACTCTCGCCCCCCGAATTAACGGCTGCAATCTCTATTTTGTGGTGTCTGCTATCTCGTCGGGCTCTGAAATTAAGGGTGCTAGAATCTTGGTAGTTGCGGCCAACTCGATAGCCCGTTGTGATGGCGGTTGGTTCGAGCGAATCGGGACTGCTTTTCCAGCTAAGAGAGAAATTACGTCCGTCTTGTTTGAGGCGAATATTTCTCACAGGCAGCGGAGCAACACGATAGGGAACTCCATAGCTATGGGCGAGAAATTTTAGTATTCCTTTATAGACCGCACGTGCTAGAGTAAAACGTACCTCGGGTTGAAGTCCATAGTACATGTCTTTAAGGTTCTGGTGAGAGAACATCTCGACAATAGTTGCCGGAACATCAGGGCGAGACACCTCGGCGTAACCCTTATCAAAGAGAGGGCCTTCGGTCCAAGTGGTATCTACAAGTGCTCTAAGGTCGTCGACGATTTGACTTTGAATCAGATCTGAATAATCTCTTGCGCTGTATTTACTGCGCTTGTCTCTATAGGATGCCTCTCCATTTTTTGTGTAGTGGATGGTGAGAGTGCCATAGATCGAATCTACTATTCCAGCGTTTGAGTGTAGGGTTATTGAAGCGTCAAGAGGTGTGCGCTGCTTATTGATAAGGTAGTTGACCCAATCGCCACGAGATTTGTAGTCGTCCTTATAGTCTGAGGGCTCGTCTGGGTCGTGCTTCTGAACAAAAATAGTGCTGTCAACGCCCGAGTATTGCATAAAATAGCGTGCCGCTTCACTCCAGCGAGGTTTGCCTGAGAAATGCTCCCCACGCACAACATTGCCCATGCCCCCTCCAATCTTGACAGCATCCGCGCTGAATTGCCCATCGCTAGAGGCGCTCACCACTACCGAATCCTTCATTGGAATTCTATCTAAATAGACCCAGCCGCCTCCCATGCGTTGATTGACAGCGTAATTGTAGGTCTGTCCGCCGCTTTTGATGGTATAGCGCACAGAGGGCGAGTTGGTGCTTTGCGCCTTGTAGCTCACATAAACTGCATGTGTTGCGGGGCGCTCAATCTTTGCGCTGTATGTGATTTCTCCGCCAGCGAAAGGACTAAGAAGATATTTTCCATCC
>CAYJLL010000240.1:0-2255 GCA_964370955.1 uncultured Rikenellaceae bacterium
CTCTCAAAGAGATTGCCTACTCGCTGGGGTTCACCGACTCATCGCATTTGAGCAACTCTTTCAAAAAACACTACTCAATGACTATCGGTGAGTTTCGAGAGAGGGCGAGTTCTGTGTGTCGAAAAAATTAACGGCTATTTGCTATTTCGCTCCCGATCCTTAATTATACTCTCCATATTCTCTTTTGACCACACAACAAGCGGCGTAATGTGTGTCATAAAAGATTGTGCTCGTTCGGTAAGTGAGTGCTCGACTTTTGGTGGAATTGTGGGGTATGCCTTACGAAGAACAAAACCATCCTCCTCCAAGGTGCGGAGTGTTACGGTTAGCATCTTTTGCGAAATATCGGGGAGCTCTCGCTGCAGCTCCTTGAATCGGAGAACGCCACCAATTTGCAGTGTATAAAGCACCAAAAGCGACCATTTATCGCTCACTCTCGACAGTATATTACGCACTGGGCACTCAGGGTCGAAATATCAAAGAACACAGGCAATTACGCTTTGTGGGTCACAATACCTTATGAGTTGAATCAGAAGCTTGCATGTTTTAAATGAAAGTAAAAGAGAAAGATCAACTAAGAGATACGTTAGCTATGATTTTGGGGCTGCCCATCCCAAAAGGTCGAATAGTACTCCAGGATCGAATAATCACATTTAAAGTACCAAAAAATCGCATCTTACGCCCTGCATTTAATCCAGATCCAAACACAGATAAAGTTGCTAGTACCGAGAATTTTGTGTATGTCAAGGATTTTACATATACAGTTAATTCTACCTCTTATACTGGATCATGCGGCTATTGTGTTTGGTTTGCAAACAAAAGTAAAGAGACGTTCCTCGATACAGAGAAAAGTGAAATAACTAATACGCACTATCCATTTACAGGATTGGGGTACACCTATGATTGGAGGAAAAGTGCCAAGGAGCCTAATTACGGTCTTTCAGAATTTATTGTTATCCCTAATACCGATATTACAATCGTGGAAAGTATGCCATTAGTAGATTATTATGACAGGCTGAAAGGTAAGCCAGTAAAAGTGAAAGAGAAGCCGAGAAAAATGAAAGAAAGTCTGCCACAAATGGCCCCGCAATAGTTGTCTGAACAAGATTTTCTGTATGAAAAATATATAGTGTATGGTTTTTTTACTATCTTTGCGATGTGTTTTGCGTAATAGTATCGTGCTGTAAATGAAGATAGATGAGAAAACAGAGACTAAATATTGATTTAGGTATCAGAAAAGTGAATTTTTCTGGTAGTTTTTCATCTGTAAGCCCGTGTAATTCAAATGGTTGTGTAAGCACACACAAAATAAACTTATTGTCGCTACACGCGCGTCATATATATTTTCAGTGAGTTCGCAAAAGGAGGCAAGCCTCTTTTTGCGGACTCAGTTGTTTTTGTATCAATTAAAAATAAACAATTTAAATCATAATTATGAAGAGACTATTTCTACTAATGCTACTGATTCTTCCCTTTGTGGGGAGTGTAGCGGCACAGAGCCAACCTCCAAAAGAGCAAAGCTTTGTTTTTGAATTTGTCGAGGGCAAGGATATGTTCTTTGTCCCCTATGGTGGCAATGATGTTACCCTTGCTCAGTTCGTGCAACTCATTGAGGATAATCGAGAGCTGTTAAGCGAACGGAAGATGTATATTTCGGTTGCGAGTTATGCTACTCAAGGCAACGATGAGCAGACAGCACAGGAAGTGGCACACATCCAGCGTAACCGTGTGAAGAGTGAGCTAATCACCAAGGGCGGAGTTAGCGAAGATGCCTTTGCAACAGATAGGTATATCGCAGAGCCGTATGAGGGTTTGAAAAATGTCGTTGTAGTGACTATCCCTGCATCGTTAGAGACTATCGAGCGACTTTTGGGAGCTTCCGCTGCTAAGGGTGTAAAAGCCTACTATCAAGGCACCGAGGATGCACGCATAGCCAAAGAGCAAGCAGTACAAGCCGAAAAAGTGCGAGCCGCACAGGCAGAACAAGAACGATTGGCAAAGGAAAAAGCCGAACAAGAGCGTTTAGTAAGAGAGAAAGCAGAACAAGAACGTCTTGCAGCCGAAAGAGCCGAGCAGGAGCGATTAGCAAGAGAGAGAGCCGAGCAAGAAATAATAACTAATAACTCACAACTAATAACTCTAAGAACCAACCTCCTACGCCTGGCGAGCGGATTGTTCCCCGCAGGAGTGGAGTACAACGCCCCAGACAGCAACATCGGCTACCTCGTAAATGGTGGTTATGCCCCGAATGCGCC
>CAYJLL010000241.1:0-2229 GCA_964370955.1 uncultured Rikenellaceae bacterium
TAGAGTGTCGCTGTTGTAGATATTATCTGCTCTAGGCTCATTGTCCAAGAATTTTTGAGCAAAACTCAAAGGTAGTAATTCTGTATAAGTTCCCCCTTGAGTGTCTATCTTTTTCGAGAGAAGAGGAACTGGATTGATATAGGGTTTAATATCAAAATTTGTGTAGTAGATTGAGTCTGAATCAAAATTAAAACCTGTCACCTCATAGACATTTAGAGTTGACTCCCCAAAGGTCGTATCTCCGATAGCGTAGTTCAACGTTATCATCATAGCCATAGAATCGATCACCGCACCCTCTCCAAAGTAGGTGTCATCGGGAAAACCCTGAGGCATAAAATTAGAGAAACTTGAACCCGAAAAATCTCCTGAGATAGGATTATAATAGCTTCCTAGAACCATCGTGGTTGACACATTGCTACCAATAACCGAATCAGACGACACATTATAGGTTGTAAGTCTTATGGTAGAGTCGATACCAGTAAACATCTCCTGAGATGGCGGAACCAATGTATTTCCTAGATAAAGGTCTTTCTCGACACATCCGATCGAAAATATTGCGCTTGCCATTGTCAGCAAAGCCAGACGGGGTAGTTTTCTTAAATTAAGCGAGTGTTTCATAGAACTGATCGTACTGAGTTGAGTAGTTTTCTTGATCGGGATGCTCAAGCATCGGAATATTATTTTCTTTAATAAACGTTTCTATTTCTGGATCTATTGTGCTAGTTACCTTAACCACACCCGAGGCGAAGCTAAGTGCAAATTTCATCAAAGAGCGATAGTCATTCAATGCAAACCCCTCTATATCTGGGGCTTTAATGCCTTCTGCCTTTAGTTTATTGGGTAGATTTTCGCTAAGAGGTTCTACAAAATCTTCGTCATAAAGCGAGATAACCACCTTCACATCCTTGAAAATAGGGTCTGATTTGTAGCATTTTTTCAATAGCGCAGGAATAATTGCGCTCATCCAACCATGGCAGTGAACGATAGAGGGCGACCAGCGAAGTTTTTTCACTGTCTCCAAAACGCCTCTTGCAAAGAAGATAGAACGCTCGTCGTTGTCTTCAAAAAAGACTCCATTATCATCACGCACAAGAGCTTTGCGCTGGAAAAAATCCTCATTATCAATGAAATACACCTGAAGACGAGCTCCCGGAATTGAGGCTACTTTCAAGATCAACTGATGGTCGTTGTCATCAATAATAATATTCATCCCTGAGAGTCGGATCACCTCGTGGAGTTGATTGCGTCGCTCGTTAATAAGTCCGTATTTTGGGGTAAAAAGTCTTATTTGATGTCCAGCCTCTTGCATCATCTGAGGTAGGTTTCGAGAGATACTCGACATTGTGGTCTCTGACAAATAGGGGCTAATCTCTTGGCAGGCGTATAAAATTCTTTCGTTGGGCATCTTGAAAATTTAAAATTGGTTTCTTGGAAGTCTCTGTTGCTTTAGTTGGGGAGCCTGTGAGAGATGATTTTTTATCAATATTACACCAACACACTTCACTCCCAAACTGCAAAGATACTACTTTTTCCGCACACAACCATATTTTAAAGTGATTTTATCAACCAAAGCACCCTGTGGGGCTTGACTCATAAGCAGAAATTCCCTATCTTTGCCCTTGATAAACATAGTTACCAATCAAAATAAACTATTAAATTTAAAAGCAATGAAAAAACTACTTTTACTTACATTTTTCATAATGTCAGCCTCGTTGGCTAAAGCGCAAGATATTTATTACGGTCCTAGTGCGGGTCTAAACCTCTCGACCATCACCAAGCAGACCTACTCAAACGACTACCTTCGCGGCAACCTCGGAGTGCACGTTGGTTACAACCTCACCAACGAAATATCACTACAGGGCGAACTACTCTACTCTTGGCAGGGTATGAAATACAATGACGCGGATGCTAGAATCTCTTTGAACTACATCAAAATACCGGTGCTTGCACGCCTGAATATTGTAAATGGTATGAGCATTGAGGCTGGTATGTCGTTTAATTTTCTCACCTATGCAAAGAAGACAAATATCACTACTGTCGAGGGTGGAGGATATTCAGACGAGCTTGATCTAATGGGTACTATGAACCATTTTGATTTGACTATCCCGGTGGGTATCAACTATCTGTTTGCTCAGAATTTCGAAATAGGGTTGCGCTATGACATGTCTATGTTGCGAGTTTTCAAAAACTCGGATAATAAGAGCCGCAACTCTAACCTATCGCTAAACC
>CAYJLL010000242.1:0-2220 GCA_964370955.1 uncultured Rikenellaceae bacterium
CGATTTTTTGCGTAGCAATTCAACCCAAAGTCATAAAGTGTGTGACCCAATAAGCGATAATGGCTTTGAGTGCAGTGCCAATATGCTTTGCAATCGAATGCATGGCATGGTGTGGAACAAGCTCATTCGACGTTCGCTGTATGTGAACAATAATATCACTTTCACCCCGGGAATTAACCTTGGCGAGGATCTAATCTTTTGTTTGAAGGTATTTTGTTATGCACAAAAAATTGTTTACCTCCCACAAGTTCTCTACACATATAAATTTCGTGAGCAGTCGATAACCGCACGATTCAAAGACGACAAACTCTCTGACATCGAAGCCTACCTCGCTGATATAGAGGCGTTTTTCCGCGAGCGAGGTTTCTATCAACAACTAGAAGTACCACTGATGAAAAAGAAAGTCCTCGAAAAACTAAGCCTCATGAAGTGCTCACAAGGCGAGCGCCGCAAACACTACGCTGGGCTCTACCCCGAGGCAACCCCATATATCATGGACTGCGAGGTCATCCCCCGCTACCTAAGAGTAGCACTATTAAAAGCAAGCAATGGCAGACTCCTGAATTTCAATGCAATCATGTTCTACCGCCGTCTGCGAGGAGCACTAAGATAAGTAACCACAGATTTAAGATTATGAGCAAAAGAATAGACATTTCAGTACTAATTCCAATCTACGGCGTGGAGCGACACATAGAGCGCTCACTGCGCTCTATGTTTTCGCAGACCAAAACCGAAGGTGTGGAATTTATTTTGGTGAATGATTGCACGCGGGATCGCTCGATGGTGATTGTGCAGGAATTATTAATGGAGTTCGAGGGTCTGGATATTCATATCATCAACCATCCTCATAATCGCGGGATTGCAGCCGCTCGCCAGAGTGCTATAGATGTTGCACGGGGTGAGTATATAGCGTTTTTCGATTCGGACGACTGGTGCGAGAGCGATATGTTAGAGATGATGCACCAATGTGCAATCACGAGTGATGCTGACATTGTGGTGTGTGACTACTTCCTCTCTCGAACAGATAGAGAGTTTTATGATGCTATGCCCACGCCAAACAATGGCAAAGATGCACTCACAGAGATGCTCTGGGGTAGAGTCTACTGGGTTTTATGGAATAAACTGATTCGTCGCGAACTCTTTAATGGCAGCCAGATGGACATGCCCGAGGGGATCAACTATGGCGAGGATCTGCTGATGTGCACCAAACTGTTCGCTCGAGCTCGCCACGTTGAATACCTCCCAAAAGCATTTGTCCACTACATGCAGGTATCTGGCGCGACCACAAGTAATATCAACAGCACGAAGCTCGAAAATGTAAGAAATGTTGTTCAGCTAATGGAGGAATTCCTAGAGGAAAACAATCTCGCCCCTCAGATGCAAGAAGCTCTAAGATTCAGAAAATTTGAGACAAAGCTATTCCTGCTGAATGGCTCCAATGGCAAGGCTCAACGAGGTTACGCAAAGTTATACCCCGAGATAACAGGCTCAATAATGGGCGAAGCCAGTAGCCCGAAATATGTGCGTTATACCCTCTTGTTGGCATCAAAGGGGATGCTACTGCCCTTTAACATGCTCAGATGGCTCAGAGGTAGAAGACATAGAGGAATGAAGAATAATAAATATTAAAAACACAGCTATGAAACCTAAAGTTGATGTATCAGTACTAATACCTATTTATGGAGTTGAGAAATATATCTCTGGCTCACTGCGTTCTGTGTTTTCGCAGACCAAAACCGAGGGTGTGGAGTATATCTTGGTGAATGACTGCACGCAGGATCGCTCGATGGAGATAGCTCGAGAGTTGATCAGTGAGTTTACTCACCTTAGAATCAAAATTATCCAGCACGAACGCAATAGCGGACTTGCGGTGGCTCGTCAGAGTGCACTCGAGGCTGCCAACGGAGAGTATATACTGGCTTTTGATTCGGATGATTGGTGTGAGCCAACGATGATAGAGGATATGTATGCGCTAGCCCAAGAGCGCAACGCAGATGTTGTGGTGTCGGATTTCTACTACACCACCCCGCGCGAAGATGCATATGTCGCTCAACCTTGCCCATCAAACGGGCCAGACTGTGCGCACGATATTCTCTCCGCAAGGCTATATAGCTACCTCTGGTGTAAACTAATCAGACGAGATCTATTCACACTAAATAATATCTATTGGGAGCCAGGGCTTAATATGTGGGAGGACACATTGATTTGTTCAAAGATATT
>CAYJLL010000243.1:0-2213 GCA_964370955.1 uncultured Rikenellaceae bacterium
GATTATTGGCACCTCCAAAACCTAGATTTTTGTCACTCTGCACAATAATCACCTTAGGGTACTCACGCTTGATAATCTCTACGGTATTGTCCGAAGAGTTATTATCAACCACAAATACAGTGAGAGGTGTTTGCGCTTCATTCACAACACTATCTAAACAGCGATTAATCCACTGCTCTCCATTGTAGGTAACTATTATTACCAGTACACTCTTATCCATAATCTACTTTGTGACCATAATGTTTTTCAATTCATCAAACGCTTTGCCTGCAATAGCCGTGGCGCTTTCATACGCGCTGCTGTCGCGCGAGCTACTCTTAATCTTTTCCATTATCAAATCAATATCACCCTCTTCCAGCTTGCCCTTTGATGTCATTATCGCATCAATATCAACCTGAAGATCCTCTTTGCCAAGAATCGATAGTAAGCCATTCATCTTATGTTCATAGCTCAACGACACAAAAGGCGTGTTTTGATTTATTGCAAAGACAACAGAGTGGTATCGTGCGCCAATGAGAAAATCTGCATCCTTTATGATTGCTTGTTGTGGGTCTGAGCCATACTTCTCATCCAGCACATAAATTTGCTGGGGATTCGTTGTGGCATTTTTGATTTTTGTGAAATATATGTATCCATCAGGAACACCTACGCTATGTCCGGTTGTTTGAGGTAGCATAACAATGCGGTGATCTGGATATTCCTCGATCAGGCGGTTTGCAAACTTAACCCAAAACTCATAGAACGTATCAAAGCCAAACTCCTTATATCTAAAATGCCAAACAAGGCTATTTGGAACAAAAACTAAATATTTCTGGCCATTAATTTCATCCTTAAAACACTGAGGGATTTCGCCTTGTATATTGCTTGACAAAAAAGCCGAGTCAATGGTCTTAAAGTATTTAACACCAAAGTCATCTGCGATTTTCTGTGAACTCTCGTCCCTGAGCGACAGATAGCTAAAGTATTTCAACAATTCAGCGCTCTGCTGTTTGAAATTCTTACTCAAAGCTGTATTTTCATTAAACGGACCTATGGATCTTCCAAAATAGATGATTTTCTTTCTTTTTCGCTTGGCTAGGTTGAGCATTAGTATGTGAATCCAGTCTTGAAATCCCCCCATATTAATACCACCTGGTGCACACATGACATAGTCTGCACTCTTGTAATATCCAACAAACCTCCTAACGGATGGGAGCAATTGAACCAATCCAAATTTCCTCGCCTGCGAGAACTTACACATCAGAGGGTGGAAATATCGTCCAGGCTTCTCTATGCGTATGGTCTTATATATGACATTAGGTGCTACTACTCTAAATTCCTCGACGTCTTTCAGTGGTCGATTGAAGAATAGCACCGTAATTTCTATATCAGGGAATTCGCTCAATAGCCTTCCAATAAGTCCTCTATGCGCTGACTCATCCCCCCTATTGCCCACGGGCTGTTGTATGATTAGTAGTTTCATATATTTGTATTAATGCTTATTTCTTAATTAGCTTTTTTACTGCGTCAATACCCTTCTGCCCTACTAAAGTTCTAGCCGCATTTTTTAACAATCCCATAGAGTTAGACTCAATACTGCATATCTTATCTAAGGCTAAAGTATCATTACTCTCGTTAATGAATACTTCGAAGATTATCGGCGCATCACCTATTTCAGGTGAAACAAATGCGCTATAAGCCGAACTAAACTCTTCTTTATTATTTGCACAAATGTATTTGTAGCCGAGACTCTCAGCTATCCCTTTAACAAGTGATTTAGATTTATTTCCAAAGTGCTTACCTGCGGATATATATTCATTAGTCAAATCGCCAAATGCAGCACAATGGCTACTTGAGAGTCTAAATTCAATACCTTCACCATTATTTATCAGAAGTATACGTACATTGTTTGCAATATGTCTATTGCCCACAGAATTCATATCATAGAAGAATGCTAAGTCACCAACGACCATAAAGCATAGTTTATTTTGATCATTAAGTGAGGCACCTACTAATGTTGAAATACAACCATCAATGCCATAACCTCCTACATTTGTGTTAACTGTTACAGTTTTGTTAATATTGAAAAAATTCCAAGCGCGCAAACAGCCCAAAATACCAAAATGCAAGGTTGAATTACTAGGAATTTTATTTGCTAATTCGCTAGCTACCCAAATATTAGAAAATGGCAATTCTGGAATATTTGCTCTAATATCCTGAATCTGCTTATCATA
>CAYJLL010000244.1:0-2206 GCA_964370955.1 uncultured Rikenellaceae bacterium
GCCAGTCAAACGCTCTAGCCAACTGAGCTAATCCCCCGAATGTCGTTTTGCGAGAAGCTTCTCGAGCGTCAAACGCCCTGTGCGTTTTTGGCCAACTTAAGCTAATCCCCCGAATGTTGTTTTGCGGGAAGCTTCTCGAGCATAAAATCGCTTCTTTCGGCTGACTCCCACTAAGCGCCCAATTCTTACACACTACGGTATGGAATGAATTAGTGCCTTATTTTTACGTATGCAAAAGTAGAAAAAAATATTTATTCAACAAAAAATCATTAAAAGTTTGCATATAAAAAATCTCTTTTGTATTTTTGTATCATAAAACACCCCCTTGGAGAATGACACTTATGAAGCGTCTGTTCGAATTTTGCTAATAAAAACATAAAAATATAACCCAATGGAAATTAAAAAATCACCTAAAGCAGACCTTAATCCAAAAAAATCCTACTTCTTTCTTCTAGGTATTGTCCTTGCACTTTTGATGTGTATCGGTATTTTTAGCTGGAGTGTGAAAGAAAAAGAAATTGAAATCATCGAGACGGAGACCGTAGCTGTTGAGGTTGAGCAAATTGAGGTAACCGTTCAGGAAGACAAACGTCCACCTGCGCCAGTTAAAACTCAAGCGGTTCTTATCTCTGACGCTCTTAACGTTGTGAAAAACGATACTAAAATCGAACAAGATCTTTCTATCCTTGACCTAGATACCGACTTTGAGATTGCGGCTGACGCTGCAAAGTATGGTGGAAACTACACTGGTCCAGAGGAAGAGGTTGTAGAGGATACTCCAGTACTTTTTGCAGAGGAGGAAGCAACTTTCGATGGTAAAGATTTTAATGAGTTCTCTCGTTGGTGTCAGTCGAACCTTCGCTACCCACCAATTGCAGCGGATAATGGTATTCAAGGTAAAGTCCAGGTTCAGTTCGTTGTTGAGCGTGACGGTAAAGTAACAAACGTAAAAGTTGTTCGTGGTGTAGATCGTGAACTTGATGAGGCTGCAGTTGCTATCATCATGAAAGCGCCAAACAAATGGACTCCTGCAAAGAACAACGGTCGTGCAGTGCGTCGTTTGATTACCATGCCTATCACTTTCCGCCTAGAGTAATACTAGAGTAATACTAGTTAAAGCTAGTCTGTCATTAAAGACTAAATGTTTATAAGAACCGCACAGCATTCCCATGTTAGTGCGGTTTTTATTATCCACCCTCGTGTTGCAAAGAAAAATTTGTAAAGAACGTTTTGAAGGCAAAATAAATAACAAAAAAATGCAAGATACAATAAAAGAAAACCCCAATAATGCGGTGCTAGTTGGCGTGATACGCAATCGCCAAAGTGAGCGCGAAACCAAAGAATTTCTCGAAGAACTAGAGTTCTTGGCTGAGACCGCGGGTATAAAGACCGAGAAAATATTTACTCAGAGACTTAACTCTCCCATCAAGCGTACTTTTGTTGGAGATGGAAAGCTTGCTGAGATAAAGGCGTTCTGTATAGAGAACGAAGTGGAGTCAGTGATTTTCGATGATGAATTATCGCCTTCGCAAGCCCGCAACCTTGAAAAGGAATTAAAACTAAAGATTCACGATAGGACATCTCTTATTCTAGAGATCTTCGCTCAACGTGCAACGACTGCCTATGCCAAGACGCAAGTAGCACTAGCTCAATGCCAGTATTTATTGCCACGCCTAACGGGTATGTGGACTCACCTTGAGCGTCAGCGTGGAGGTACGGGTACTCGTGGTGGAGCAGGAGAGAGGGAGATTGAGACTGACCGCCGTATAATTCGCGATAGGATAACTCGCCTGAAAGAGGAGCTCAAGAAGATTGACCGCCAGATGGCAACCCAGCGTTCTAATCGCGGAGCGATGGTGCGTGTTGCCTTGGTGGGCTATACTAATGTTGGAAAATCCACGATCATGAACCTAATGAGCAAGAGCGAGGTGTTTGCAGAAAATAAACTCTTTGCAACGCTTGACACCACAGTTCGCAAAGTAGTGCTGGAAAACTTACCTTTTCTGTTGAGCGACACAGTGGGTTTCATTCGCAAGCTGCCCCATCAATTGGTTGAGTCTTTCAAATCGACTCTTGATGAGGTGCGTGAAGCGGATGTTCTTTTGCATGTGGTTGATATTTCGCACCCCTATTTCGAGGAGCAGATTGAGGTGGTAAACCAGACTCTCTCTGAAATTGGCGCAGGCGATAAACCTATGTATATGGT
>CAYJLL010000245.1:0-2174 GCA_964370955.1 uncultured Rikenellaceae bacterium
CAATACGTATTTGCAATATGTTGTCATAGTCTATAAATTTATTTTTGGCAAATATAATAATAATCTCTGAAACTTGGGGTACAGCGCACAAGACCTCAAATTTGAAGAAAATTTAGTAATTTATCTATAAAAAACACACTAATTGTCTTTGTTTATTCATAAGAGCTAAATAGAAAACTATGGTGGCATCAAATCTTCATGTAGTAAAATATTGCAAATAAAAAAACGAGCTAACCAATCATTACATTGGCTAGCTCGTTCTGTCGTAAGATAGATTCAGAGTAATTAGAATCTTGCGATCATATTTTTGATATTATTCTCCACGCGCTCCAAAACATTTTCTGTTTCGCTGCGCTCGAATTTCTCGCCAATGATATTCTCATAAAGCTCAATATAACGCTCTGAAATAGAATCAACGACCTCGTCGGTCATCTCTGGCATCACATCGCCTTCACGGCCTTGGAAATCATTTTCCATCAACCACTCACGTACAAACTCCTTAGAGAGTTGGCGTTGTTGCTCGCCCTTGTCGAATAGCTCTTGGTAACCATCTGCATAGAAATAACGTGATGAATCGGGAGTGTGAATCTCATCGATAAGGAAAATCTCACCATCACGCTTACCAAACTCATATTTGGTATCCACCAAAATAAGTCCACGCTCTGCCGCAATTGCAGAACCACGCTTGAACAGCTCCATTGTGTATTTCTCCAAAACTGCATAATCCTCAGCCGAAACCAGTCCTTGTGCTAGAATTTCTTCTTTCGAGATGTTCTCATCGTGGAAACCCATCTCAGCTTTGGTCGTAGGGGTGATGATAGGCTCAGGGAAACGCTCATGCTCGCGCATTCCATCAGGTAGTTTCACACCACATAGCTCACGAACGCCTTTCTTGTATTCTCTCCACGAAGAACCTGTTAGGTAGGCACGAACGATCATCTCAACTGGGAACGAATCGCAGCGGTAGCCAACAGTTACCATAGGATCTGGGCAAGCAATCTTCCAGTTTGGACAAATATCGCTAGTTGCATCTAGGAACTTTGCTGCAATCTGATTTAGAACCTGACCTTTGAAAGGAATACCCTTAGGTAGTACCACATCAAATGCCGAAATACGATCGCTAACCACCATTGCTAGGTAGTCTTGCTTGATTGTGTACACATCACGTACTTTGCCCTCATAAAGTGAGGTTTGAGCTTCAAAATTGAAATTTGTTTTTACTAGTGCTTTCATTTTTTTGTAGTAATTATATTATTGTGTCGTTATCTTTATTTTTTTGATCAATGCTTTTAGTTGGTTCTCTGTCCTTTTCAAAGGCTTTTACAATCTTACCAACTAGTGGGTGGCGCAAAATATCGCCTCCCTCTAGCCTCACAATGCCAACGCCCTTAATACCCCCTAGGCGTTCGAGTGAGTAGAGTAGCCCTGAATCAGATTTGCGAGGTAGGTCTATCTGGGTCAAGTCGCCCGTTACAATAAACTTTGCTGTGCGCCCCATTCGAGTGAGAAACATTTTCAACTGTTCAGTGGTGGTATTTTGCGCCTCGTCCAAAATCACACAAGCATTATCTAGGGTTCGTCCCCTCATAAATGCCAAAGGAGCAATCTGCACTATGCCTTCTTCGAGATAGTCTGCCAATTTCTTTGCAGGTAGCATATCTCCAAGAGCATCATAGAGGGGCTGCAAATATGGATCTAGTTTCTCTTTCATATCACCTGGCAAAAATCCCAATTTCTCACCAGCCTCTACTGCAGGGCGAGTAAGGATTATGCGCTTGAGTTCACGGTTTTTCAAAGCCCTAACTGCCAACGCAATAGCTGTATAGGTTTTACCCGTCCCCGCTGGACCAATAGCAAACACCAAATCGTTTTGGTTATACGCATCCACCATCTTTACTTGATTGGGTGTCTTAGCACGAACGATAGTACCATTATTGCCGAAAACCAAGATGTCCTTTGTTGACTCACCCTTTGCGGTGATGGGTTCACCTGGGGTTTGCGTCAGTGGCGTACTATCCACCAATTTATCAATAATCGCAGGCGAGAGATGCCCATAGCGATGCAAGTAAGCAATCAAGGAGTTCAATCGTTTTTGATATTCCATCGTTTGCTCTGGGCTTCCTAGCACCCTGAGAGTCGATCCCCGTGCAATCACTTTTAGGGTCGGAAACTTC
>CAYJLL010000246.1:0-2121 GCA_964370955.1 uncultured Rikenellaceae bacterium
TATTACAACATTTGATGTATCTGAAAATAATAGATATAAATTAAAGTATGAATTTCCAGGATTGTTATAAGACTTATAATTTGCAAAGAAACTATCAATTGTCATCTCAAACACATAGCGTAATTTTTTATATGGATCACGTATTTCGCCATCAGGGCTAACTCTCCAAACTTCTTTATTTACGCCCACTCCAAAGGGAGTACCAGGTATTTCACCAATATGGATTAGTAACTCAGGCGTAAACTTGGTTTTGTCGAGTGATCCTTGAGCAGATACAATAGAGTGAGGAATATTAAACTTACCCACATAACCGCTGAGGTGGCTAGTTAGTACTATAGCATTGTTGCATTGACAAAAATCATCTATCAATTCGCTTTGTTTAACAGTCAACCTAGAGTGAGACCCAATAATCACAGCTATTTTACCGTTAGGTAACTCTGGGAATTCATCTGATGTGGTAATCCTATCTATTTTTCTATAAGCAGGCAGCTCCTGTGTGGTATAATCCCTAGAGTATGTATTCTCAAGGGTGATTATAACAGGCCCTCCACCATTGCGTTTAGTCTCTAGAATTGCTTTATTAACTTCAATCTCGCAGTGCCACAAATCACTATCATCTTTAACAATCGGAACTATGGTATTATACCTAGAAACATCAGTCGGATGCACGGTGCGATCTGTTACCTGATCAACTAAATGTCCAACCAGATGATTACTTCTAGAAGATGCTATAGCAATTATTGGTAATTTTCTATAGTATGCTTCGGTTAGTGCCGGATAGTAGTTTCTATAGGAGGTTGCAGCTGTACAGCTAATAACAACAGTTTCGCCAGACTCAGCAGCTAAACCACATGCCATATATGCCGCAGAACGTTCATCAATAGCTGAATATATCTCAAAGAAGGGATCATTTTGCAAGCTATATATAAATGTTGCATTTGTTGAACCTGGTGAGGCAATAATTTTTCTTATGCCGTGTTGCTTGAGCAGTGAAATTACAACCTGCACATTCTTTTCAACTGTGTATTTCTTTGTCATTTAGCTTGTAGTTTAATCTATTTAATCCTTATTATTTTTCTTATCAACCCCTTACAGTAAATCGTAGCTAGGCTTACGATATCTTTAATTGAATATTCGCCCGCTATAATATTCAATCGTAAATATACTTTTTTGTTTTGTTCACGAAAGGTAGGGTTTTTAAGGAATTCTTGCAAATTTAATTTAAGTCCATCTTCAGGGTCACTAAAAGTCGAGGTATCTATAAATGTACTAATCTTAGAATTATCAAATACTCTGTTGTATGCCCTATCATAAATCACCTGATACTTATTTCCATAACATTTGATAAATTTACTTAATTCTACATAATTGACCTTAGGCTTGATATTTAAGTGCTGCTCGATGAATTCGACATAAATATTTAGGATTTTCTCCCACGATATGCTTTTGCTTGTAGTAATATTATATATTTGAGAGAATGTTCTAGTATCCGATACAAGGTTTGCCATTGCATTAGCTACATCATAGCCACTTGTTAGTGTGGTTGTTTTGGATGCTAAATCTTTATTAAATACTATACTCTTACCATTTAGTACCCTGTAGAGCCAATACTCTTTTTCAAGCACAGATAGTTGCAATCTCTCAGCTCCATAGGTGATGTAGGGGCGAATGATTGTCCAGTGCTTGTATTTAGAGCCTATTAATAAATCCTCTTGTCTGGCCTTAGAGAGTGAATAGTCATCAGTATTAATAAATTGCACATCTTCGCACACCTCAAGTAAACGAGGTGACTCTTCTGATAATTTTGAGCCACAGTCAGCATAGACGCGAGCTGAACTCAGAAACATATAGTGATCGGTAGCACTTAAAAGGCGATCAAGCCTACTTCTGAATAGATCGGTCGAGTAAGTCATAAAGTCCACAATAACATCCCAGTGCTCGCTTAAGATCTTATCGACAAATCCACTATCAGTCCTTGCATTACCAGTGATATATGTTATATTATCACTATTTTCCCTTGTTTGACGTGTAGTGACTACTGTATGGATATTTTTTGCAGACAATATTTGTGTCAGATAAGCACCCATTGCGCCAGTACCACCTAGTAGCAATATCCTCATA
>CAYJLL010000247.1:0-2098 GCA_964370955.1 uncultured Rikenellaceae bacterium
AGTGGAGGTTGCGATTATCGCACGACGACGTGATGGCCGTGCTGAAGGAGAGGTCCTACAGATCGTTCAAAAGACTAAGCGTCAGTTTGTTGGACGCATAGAGATACGCCCTGAAAAATCATTCGGGTTTGTTGTTGTCGATTCACGCCGAGTGCCAACGGATATTATGGTGCCTCAGAGATATTGGAATGGAGCGACTGATGGGCAGAAAGTCCTAGTGGCGATTACCGAGTGGGAAGAGGGTTCGAAAAATCCAACGGGCAAGATCGTGGAAGTTCTAGGTCAAGTGGGCGACCACGAGACCGAGATTCACTCAATTTTGGCTGAATATGATCTACCTTATCGCTTTCCCGAGGAGTTGGAGGCGCTGGCAGAGCAAATCCCTAACGATTTGACCGATGCAGAGTTCAAAAAGCGTCGTGATATGCGTTCGGTAACCACTTTTACCATAGACCCTCATGATGCAAAAGACTTTGATGATGCGATTTCTGTTCAGCGCCTAGATAATGGCAATTGGGAGATTGGAGTGCATATTGCAGATGTGAGCCACTATGTTCGTCCAGGCGATCCAATTGATTGTGAGGCGAATGAGCGTGCAACTTCGGTGTATTTAGTTGATAGAACCATTCCGATGTTGCCCGAGAGGCTATCGAACTTTTTGTGTTCGCTGCGCCCTCACGAAGAAAAACTGGCTTTCTCGGCAGTGTTCGAGATGGACGATCAGTCGAATATAGTGAATGAATGGTTCGGTCGCACAGCAATTTATTCAGATCGTCGATTTACTTACGAGGAGGCTCAGGCGGTAATCGAAGGAGGTGATGATGAATTGAAAACCGAAGTTCTAACACTTGACAGACTTGCCAAGCAACTACGCAAAGAGAGATTCAAGAATGGATCGATAGGCTTTGAGCGAGACGAGGCTAAATTTGTTCTCGATGAGCATGGGAAACCTCTGGGTGTGTATTTCAAGCAGATGAAAGACTCGAATCAACTTGTCGAGGAATTTATGTTGCTAGCAAACCAAAGGGTTGCCACGTTTATCGGAAAAACTAAAAAGACTTTTATCTATCGAATCCACGATAGGCCCGATCAAGAGAAGTTTGATAAATTCCGTAATTTCATTACTCGCTTTGGCTATAACCTGCGTGCGGAGCGTGGGCGTGCGGTTGCTAAAGAGCTAACGGCTCTACTAACGGAAGTGAAAGATACCCCCCAGCAGAATATGATTTCGACTCTGGCTATTCGTTCGATGGCTAAAGCGACCTACTCTACTGACAATATCGGACACTATGGACTGGCGTTTGATTATTATTCGCATTTCACCTCGCCAATACGACGCTATCCAGATATGATGGTTCATCGCCTGTTGCAACACTACCTCGATGGAGGTCGCTCTCAGGATGCTCACCCCTATATGGAGGCTTGTCGTCACTCTTCGCAGCAAGAAATTAAGGCTTCAGAGGCCGAGCGTGCTTCGATCAAGTATAAAATGGTCGAGTATATGCAGGATAAGATCTCTGAGCAGTTTGAGGGTGTGATTTCGGGTGTGACAGACTGGGGAGTGTATGTGGAGTTGGACGAGACGAAAATCGAAGGTATGGTGCCATTACGTGAGATGTCAGATGATTTCTATGCTTTTGATGGTGAGAACTTCGAGGTTGTTGGACAAACCAGCGGACGCAAATTCAAATTGGGCGACTGCG
This sequence comes from uncultured Rikenellaceae bacterium, assembly GCA_964370955.1. Taxonomy (GTDB): domain Bacteria; phylum Bacteroidota; class Bacteroidia; order Bacteroidales; family Rikenellaceae; genus Mucinivorans. Next base: position 1,704 of record CAYJLL010000247.1, read on the forward strand.
TTAGAATCGAGATTAAGCGTGCTGACCTACTAAGAAAGCAGCTAGATTTTAAGATGCTCGGAATGATAGACTACACCACACGTGAGTTTACACCGCTACCCGAAAGAGTGAAGGATGTGAAGCAGGACGCACCTAAAGCTAAATACTACAAGAAACGAAGTAACAAAAGGAAGAAATAATAACCCCATTTTTAAGGCCAGTATATGAACGAAATAGCCATTACCATTGATTCGATAGATCCTCGAGATTTATTTGGACCCAATAACAGCTATATTGACCAGATCAACCTGAAGTTTCCGACCCTTAAAGTGATTGCACGGGGGTCGACTCTCAGGGTGCTTGGAAGCCCAGAGCAAACGATGGAATATCAAAAACGATTGAACTCCTTGATTGCT
>CAYJLL010000248.1:0-2087 GCA_964370955.1 uncultured Rikenellaceae bacterium
GCTCACGAGGGAAGGTAGTAGCAAGCGCTACGACCTTCATTCCTGCTGCACGAGCGGCCGCAATACCTGCAAAAGAATCTTCGAATACTAGTGTCTCGCTTGGGCTGATACCTAGGCGTTGGGCTGCCTTCAAGAAAACTTCAGGGTCAGGTTTGGCACGAGTGAGTTGGTCGCCATCTACAATCTCTTCGAAGTAATTGCCAATCTTACATTTTTCTAATACAAAATCCACATTCTTGCGCATCCCACTACTTCCAACCGCCATTTTTATGCCTCTTGCTTTCAATCCCTGAAGCATTTCAAGCAAACCTTTTGTTGGTGCTATGTTGGCGGCGAAATTTTTGCGATAGATTTCCTCCTTTTCTTGTCCGAAGCGATTGAGTTCCTCTTTGCTGATATTATCTCGCCCTAGAACCGCAGGGAAAATCTCATCGTTGCTCATTCCGAAAAATGAGAGCAATCTGTCTTTATCCATGCTCACACCATGGCTGTCACACCACTGTAAAAAAGATTCAATATGCACATCACGGTTGTCAACCAAGACCCCGTCCATATCAAAAATTACCGCCTTTATCATATTAGTTGTTTTTTTTAATGAAAATAAATTTAAAAGTATTGCACAAAGATATAAAATTTGTATTTTTGTAGCAACTTTGCAACCTAAACTATCCCCATGTTTTGTTGTAGTAAAGCACAGATAACTAATTTTAAATGATAGGAACAGAGCTAGATAACAAACTACCACAGCGAACCGTCGAGCGTTTGAGTGGTTACAGAAGGATGTTGTTGCGTGAAATGGCCTCGGGTAGAGTGCATATTTTCTCGCACCAGATGGCTCAGATGCATTCTATAACAGCGGTGCAAGTGCGCAGAGATTTGATGCTTATCGGATTTTCGGGCGATGCACGAAGAGGGTATGATGTGGCGGAGTTGGTTGAGTTTATCGGGCGTATACTCGATAGTGAGGCTGTTCGTGATGTCGCTATCATTGGAATGGGTAATCTTGGTCAGGCCCTAACTCACTATCTTAATAACCGTCAAGGAAAGCTGCGTGTAACTCAAGCCTATGATGTTGACCCCAAGAAAGTGGGTGCTTCGATTGCAGGGGTGGAGTGCTTTGATGTTGATAGCTTTGTGAGTAGAGCCAGCCAGGTAGAATTGGTGATTTTGACTTGCCCAACGAATGCGGTAGCAAAATCAATGGAAATGATAGAGGCATCGAAAGTAAAAGGAGTGCTTAATTTTACTTCCACTAGTTTGACTTTTTCGAGAGATGTATTTGTGGCCGACTATGACATAGTTTCGCTGTTGGAAAAGGTAGCTTATTTCACTAAGTGATTTTAAAAATGCGAGATTAATTAAACATGATGAAAGTATATTATGGCCTAGAGGGGACGTTTGATTTCGACAGATCGGTGGTTTGTGTGGGCTCATTTGATGGAGTGCACAAAGGACACCGCCTGCTTATTGAGAGAATGAACGAGTTCGCCCAGTACCATAATGCTCAATCGGTGGTTTTGACCTTTGATCCTCATCCTCGTGAGGTATTGGTGGGAGAGAATCGTTTGCTTTCGACCCTAGAGGAAAAGCTCGTGTTGCTCGAAGAGGCAGGAGTGCGCAATGTAGTGGTGGTGAGATTTACCAAGGAGTTTAGCCAAACACCCTATTACAGTTTTGTTAGGGATGTGTTGAAAGGGAAGCTTAATGCTCAGGATGTATTTGTGAGCGACAGGCATAACTTTGGCAAAGGTAAACAAGGAGGAGTGGATGCTTTCGCTGAGCAAGGAATAACAGTACACTACCTACCAAGGCTTGACAACATAAGCTCAACCGCAATTCGAGAAGCAATTCAAAGTGGAGATATGCAGAGGGCATGCGAAATGCTAGCGCAGAAATATCTAGTGATCGAACCCGTTGAGCACCCCGACAAAATAATGCCCCCGAGGCTAGAGGAACCCTATGTGAGAGTGCGACAATAATAAAATTTAAAACTAAACTAAACATAAAAACACAAGAAACAATGAGACTTATTATCCAACCTGACAATTCAAACAACAGCCGCTGGGCAGAAAATTATATTGCCTCGG
>CAYJLL010000249.1:0-2070 GCA_964370955.1 uncultured Rikenellaceae bacterium
CTTCCACGAGGAGCACTGGAAAGCCATAGACAAACGCCCATTCCTTTGGGGTACTTTCGTGTGGAATATGTTTGATTTTGGCGCGGCTCACCGCACAGAGGGTGATAGTCCGGGAATAAACGACAAAGGTTTGGTAAGCTTCGATCGTAACATCAAAAAGGATGCTTTCTATTTCTATAAAGCCAACTGGAATACCTCAGAGCCTTTTGTACACATAGCCGACAGCCGCCTCGGCGAGCGCACCGCAGCCCAACAAACCATCAAAGTCTATTCAAACGCTGGAGAAGTGGAGCTTATAGTTAATGGAAAATCACTAGGCAATCGTTCGGGCGATTACGGCACTTTCATTTGGGACGGAGTGTTGCTCCACAAGGGCGAGAACACCATCATCGCACGTGCTAAGAACATACCCCAGCAAACAATAGTTCTGACTCTAAAAGAATAAAAGCAATGAAAAGAACCCTCCTATCGCTACTACTTGTAGTGTCTGCGGTTGGGTTATCAACCGCCCAAACAAACTACTACCCCAATGAATCGGGTACTTTTAATGAAGATTTGTATTTACAGATATTAAATACAAAGATGGCAGAGAGCTGCCATTTGAGATGGTAGTTGGAGATTCAGATGTTCGTCTTTATTCGAGTGCTAGTGTGTCCAAAAGTGATTTGTATGAATCTATACGATCATTTTTTACATCTGAACAGCTTAATTATCTTCGGGGTGAAATACAATTCAATCTGTATATTGGATTAAAAATTGATACAACGACAGGTCGAGTTGTAGATGTATATTATGATTTTCCTTACGATTCAAAATATACATCTATTCCTCCCTCTACATATCATAATATAGAGCTATTGATCAAGGAGCATTTGCGATTTTATCTAACGGACGCAGCCTCTCAATTTACACACGGCTACGAAGATTGGGAGATAAATTTCTACGACTACAACCCTCTCTAACCTTTAGCCGTCATATTTTTGACCGAATATGGCGGCACAAATTAATCTTTTCTACTCAATGAAACGAATAATATTGGTGTTTGTCGTATGAAAATCCAACAATATAACCAAAAGTTTAAGGGTTTTAAAAAATCTGTTATCTTTGCATAAAGTGAGAGGGTAAAATGGCTTGTTTATTATTCACATAAAACCATCAAAGCTATGAAAAAAACACTACTATTTGCGCTGATACTTTCAGCCATCTCGCACAGCCTTTGTGCACAATCATTGCGAGAAACCCATGAGCCAAAAAGACACTCGATGACTATCTCTGGTGGAGTGTGGGAGAGCGACGTGGTAAGAACCATCGACAATCTCCACCATATGTTCGGACCAGTGGCAGCGATTGATTATCAGTATGTTCTAAGCGATTATTTTACCCTGCGTGCTAAGGCTTTTGGTGGAGGTATCTACAACAACGAATATAACGAAAGCCTACGTCACATTGGAGTGAGCGCAGGGATACTTTTCACCCCTTTTGGACGAAAATTTACGAACTTCAAGATTGGTTTTGCACCCATGTATGCCTATGAGGCAATCCAGCAAAACCTAAGCTACCATAGATCAAACAAGAGCACATCGTGGTTGGGTTTTGAGATTCCCATTCATTTCTATTTGGTTGATAACCCATCGTGGAGGTTAGGCTTAGGTTTCGACATCCAATTTGGTCATAACTTCAACGGGTTCGAAGGCTTTTCAACATTCACTGCTGCTTCGATGATAAGCTACTCGGTGAAATTCTAAAGCATACGCAAAACAAACTTCAAGCGCAAATTTGCGAGCCAAAGCGAAAAACTAGGCGGCGAGTTTGCGCTTTAGTCTGCGCATAGAGATTACCAATAGCGGCACACTCACACACACTGTCGCCAATTCCGCAATAGGCATACTCAGCCAAATACCCGTATTGCCCATCACAAGAGGCAGCAAATACAAGGGGATTAGCATAAAGACTATCGAGCGACACATCGCAATCAGTGCGGATTCCAGCGGACGTTCAATTGAGGTGTGGAAACTTCCAGCCACAATATTCACAAACGAAAGCAGATAATGCAACGTAACGAACCCTGCT
>CAYJLL010000250.1:0-2061 GCA_964370955.1 uncultured Rikenellaceae bacterium
AGTTACAGATTTTGTATGTGGTATGACTGACTCGTATGCAAAAGAAATATACGATTTGATCGTAGCAAATAGATAGTATGTTATGGGAGTTGAAATAGAAAGAAAATATTTAGTAAAACATGAACTTATAGCGGAGTTCTTAAATAGTGGTGAGCACATCTGTCAAGGTTATATTAACAGTGACCCAGAACGAATTGTAAGAGTGAGACGCCGAGCAGACAGAGCATATCTGACGATTAAGGGCAAGAGTAAAGATGGAGGGCTCAGTAGGTTTGAGTTCGAGAAACAGATTACAACAGAAGAAGCTGATGGGCTATTTGAGCTCTGCAGTTCGACTGTTATTGAGAAGACAAGATATTTAGTGATGCATAAGAGCCATACTTGGGAAATTGATATCTTTGAAAAAAAACTCAAAGGGCTGATTGTTGCTGAGATAGAACTGCAATCACCTGATGAAGAGTTTGAGTTGCCATCGTGGATTGAAAGAGAAGTTACCGCAGACGAGCGATACTTCAACAACAACCTAATAAACAACCAAGATTTACCACCTTTGAAGTAGACATATATGAAACCTAAACGAATAATATTAATACGTCACGGAGAAAGCGAGGCAAATGTTGATTTATATAAATTTGCATCTCAACCCGACTACACTATACTCCTAACCAAGAAGGGGCGAAAACAAGCTGAAGAGTCAGGCCAAAGACTCAAAGAACTCGTGGGCGGAGAATCGCTCTATTTCTATGTGTCGCCTTTTTGGAGAGCAAGAGAGACTTTCGAAGGGATTGCAAAAGCTTTTCCTCGTGGGCAGTTCAGATATTCGGAAGAGCCTCGCCTGCGAGAACAGGAGTGGGGCTACTTGCGATGTAATGAAGATTTCGATAAGATTTGCAGAGAGCGTGAGGAGTATGGCTCGTTCTACTATCGCATCGATGGCGGGGAGGCTGGCTCTGATGTCTATGACAGAGTAAATGATTTATTGGGGAGTCTTTACCGTGACTTTAATAACGACAATTTCCCTGAAAACTGTATTTTGGTGACTCACGGATTAACAATCAGATTCTTTATCATGCGCTTTTTCCATCTCACCGTAGAGGAGTTTGAGCGAATGTTGCCGCCAAAAAATTGCTCTCACGTAATTTTAGAACAAGACGCAGAAGGATGCTTCCAACTGCTCACACCAATAGAGAATAGTACTAAACCACTTCGGTATGACAGACCAATAAAATTAAATTAGCTGTACATCACGCTTGTTGACACTTCTTAGTTTAGATATAATCCAATCATTGTATATTATGAATAATTTCACATCAAAAAATCGCCTTTTAGCATTTTCAGGGAACAAAAATGCACAATTCAAAATTGCTCTATGCTACTATACAGCTGATGGAGTAAATAGAAACTTTATTAAAGCGGCGAGGCTATTTCAAAAATCAGCTACACAAGGGCATTCTGCTGCACAATTTTACCTTGGCGAATGTTTCTACTCAGGAAATGGCGTTGAAAAAGACTTCAAAGAGGCAGTTAAATGGTACACTTTAGCCGCTAATCAAGGAAATGCTAGAGCTCAGCGCAATCTGGGGGTTTGTTATCACAATGGAAATGGTATTGAAAAAGACCTCAAAGAGGCTGTTTAATGGTACATTTTAGCTGCCAACCAAGGAGATGCTAGTGCTCAGAACTATTTAGGGAGTTGCTACTACTTTGGAAATGGTATTGAAAAAAATCTCGTAGAGGCTGTTAAATGGTACACTTTAGCTGCTAATCAAGGATTGGTGGAAGCTCAGAGCAATCTAGGGGTTTGTTATCAAAATGGAAATGGTATTGAAAAAGACCTCGAAGAAGCAGTTAAATGGTTCACTTTAGCGGCTAATCAAGGAGATGCTAAGGCTCTGTGCAGTTTAGGGGTTTGTTTTGAATTTGGAGATGGCGTTGAAAAAGACCTCAAAGAAGCAGTTAAATGGTACACTTTAGCGGCTAATCAAGGACATGCTAGAGCTCAGTACAATTTAGGGACTTGTTATAACTTTGGAGATGGTGTTGAAAAAGACATCAAAGAAG
>CAYJLL010000251.1:0-2025 GCA_964370955.1 uncultured Rikenellaceae bacterium
GTTATGTTGGTTCATTGATTGCCTCCTTTCGTTTTTGTGTTTTTGGGGTTGTGGTCAACGAACTAGGCGAATCGTTCTATGCCTTGGACGAACGTTCATGGTTGCTCACTCGCAAGGCGGTGCGCGAGCTAATGGACTGGCAGCGCGAGGATGGCACTATCTACTCACCCGTGCCCGCTGGCAACTGGGGCAATGAGCTCCCCATGCAGATGTTGGCGAGCGTGAGCCACTATGGTTTTTGGACTTATTATATGGGCAGCGGCGATAGTGAGACTATTGAATATGTTTTCCCTAGGGTGAAAAAATATTTGGATGTTTGGCAGCTCGATAGTGAGGGCTTTGTGGTTCCTCGCTCAGGAGGTTGGACTTGGGGTGACTGGGGCGATAACAAGGATATGTATCTGATGTATCAACTGTGGTATGTGATTGCGCTAAAGGGCTATCAGGAGATGGCAGAAATGCTAGGTGATAGCGAGCAGGCGACATGGGCAGTGGAGCGTGCAGCAAGCATACGAGAGAACTTCCACAATAAATTCTGGACGGGCACTCACTACAAATCACCCGAGTACAACGGACAACCCGACGATCGTTCGCAGGCTTTAGCGGTGGTGAGCGGCATAGCTCCCGAGCAAACATATACAAAGCTCAGACGATTCTTCACCCAGCAGTTTCACGCCAGCCCCTACATGGAAAAATATGTCCTTGAGGCTCTGTGTACTATGGGCTACTACCAAGACGCGATGGATCGCATGAAGCTGCGCTATCAGAGCATGATAAACTCGCCACTTTCGACCCTTTGGGAGGGCTGGGGCATAGGCGGTGCAGGTTTTGGTGGAGGTAGCTACAACCACGCTTGGAGTGGCGGACCGCTTACTATCCTTAGTAGCTATATGGCTGGTATTACCACCGTTAGCCCTAAGTTTGAGAGTTTCAGAGTGTCGCCCAATATGGCTAATTTGAGTTTTATTGAGTGTGTTGTGCCTTTGAGTGGTGGCCGCAAGATTAGCACTTCAATCACAAAAGACGCATCGCAGTGCTCGATGAACCTCGATGTGCCTAAGGGTACACAGGCCACTGTTGTTATCCCCGATGGTTACAGCCAAATGTGGGTAAATGGCAAGAAAAGCTCAAACGGTAGAGTGCTAAAGAGTGGAGCGTGGGAAATTCTATTTAAATAGCCTCCCCCCATATAAAAATCTCGAAGATGATGAAAAATATTATAAAAACGGCAGCTCTATGCGCTCTTACGCTCTTGAGCTTTAGAACTCAAGGGCAATCGCCAAAGGAAGTGGAGCTTGACACTCGTGTGGCGCAGTATATCACCCCCACCAGAGTTGTATGGAAGGCAAACGAGCAGAATATCTCTAACCTCGATGCTATCTTTACAAACTCCACTGGTCAGGCCGATCTACATAACGCTTCGGTTGCCCACATTAGCAGCCGCAAAGACAACCCGACTTCCTTTTTGGTGGATTTTGGCAAAGAAATAAATGGAGCAATCCAGCTCGTCACTGGTATGAGCAACCCAAATCGCCCCATCAAAATCAGAGTGCGTTTGGGCGAATCGGTCAGCGAGGCTATGTGTGAGATTACTCCCGAAAATGGCGCAACCAACGATCACGCTCTGCGAGATTTCGAGATGTCGCTTCCGTGGCTAGGGGTCGCAAAAAGCCATGATTCGGGCTTTCGATTTGCTAGAATCGATATAATCGACGATGTGGATGGTCTTCAACTCAAAGAGCTCAGAGCGGTGGCTCGATTTAGAAACATTCCATATTTAGGTTCATTCGAAAGTAGCGATGAGCGCCTCAATCAAATTTGGCAAACGGGCGCATACACCGTCCATATTAATATGCAAGACTACCTCTGGGATGGTGTCAAGCGTGATCGTTTGGTGTGGGTGGGAGATCTACACCCCGAGGTGATGACCGTGAGTTCGGTGTTTGGTTACAACGAGGTAGTGCCCAAGAGTCTGGATTTTATTCGTGATATCACCCCACTTCCTCGCTGGATGAACGATATTAG
>CAYJLL010000252.1:0-2015 GCA_964370955.1 uncultured Rikenellaceae bacterium
AGCTATACTTATGCTCCTAAATCACCATTCCCGAATTTTCAGATTCCTCCACGTCCAATTACTTTGGAGGTGAATAGTTCGTTGGTTCTTCTACCTGAGGAGCCAATGAAACCTCGCTATGACGATCGTCGTGTGGGTTACTTTACTGACAGCTACGTGGATTATGAGATGAACCCTCAGGGTGTTAAGAATGTCTCTATGATCTCTCGTTTCCGCCTTGAGCCTAAGCCTGAGGATATGGAAAAATATAAACGTGGTGAGCTAGTTGAGCCTCAAAAACCTATCGTGGTGTATATCGACCCAACCACTCCTGAGAAATGGATTCAATATCTAATTGACGGTATCAACGACTGGCAAGAAGCTTTCGAGGGTGCAGGTTTCAAGAATGCAATCATAGGTAAACGTGCCCCAACTTGGGAGGAGGATTCTACTTGGAGTCTTGAGGATGCTCGCTACAGTGCTATTGTCTACAAACCATCGGATATTCCAAACGCTAGCGGTCCACATATCTCTGACCCTCGTAGTGGTGAGACTATCGAACTTCACGTAAACTGGTATCACAATGTTCAGAAGCTTCTTCGCAACTGGTACATGATACAAGTTGGACCTAACGATCCTCGTGCTCAACAGATGGTATTGCCTGATTCACTTATGGGACGTTTGATTCGCTTCGTGTCATCTCACGAGCTAGGGCACTCGCTTGGTCTGCGCCACAATATGGGCTCGACCTACGCAACGCCAGTGGATTCTCTCCGCTCGGCTACCTACCTTGAAAAGTATGGTCACGCACCTTCTATCATGGACTACTCTCGCTACAACTATGCAGCGCAACCCGAAGATAATATCAAGCCTGAGTTGTTATTCCCCAAAATCAACGACTATGACCTTTGGGCGATTGAGTATGGCTACCGCTATCTACCTCAATTTGAGACTGCTAAAGACGAGATTCCTTTCCTTAATCAATGGGTAATCGAGAAGCAAAAGGATCCACGCCTATGGTTCGGTCACGAAATGAATCCAGACGATCCACGTTCTCAAACCGAAGACCTTGGTGCTAACCAAATGGAAGCTAACACGCTTGGTATCAAGAATCTTAAGCGAGTATTGAAAGGCCTACCTGAGTGGACTAAAATGCCAAACGAGAACTACTCGTCTTATGCTGAGATGTATCAAGAAGTGTTGACGCAGTTCAATCGCTATGTTGGACACGTTGCCAAATGGATAGGGGGAATCTACGAAGATCCTCGCACTATCGAGCAAGAGGGTAATGTGTACACAGTGGTTGAGAAAGAAAAGCAACAAGAGGCTATGCGTTGGTTGGAAGAAAATGTTATAAAAGCCCCAATGTGGTTGTACCAACCAGCAGTGGACGCGCTCACAACCATTGACAGCCGTGAGGTGTTTAAGATGATTTATAGTAATTTATTCTCTCGTGTGCTTTCTCCTCGCGTGCTAAACAATTTGGCAGAGGCTGAAAATGCGCTTGGAACTAAAACCTATACTCTTAAAAACCTTTTCACAGACCTTAACTCGAAGGTGTGGAACCTAGGTTCGTCGGACAACAACAAACGTGCGATGCAAACAGCCTACGTGGAGAATCTTTGCCGTAATTACAGCACAATAAAAGATAATTCACGAACACTAAATGTTGATGCACTAGCGATGGTTACCTATCAAATGGAGTGGTTGAAGACTCGCCTTTCTGCAGCTTCATCTTCTGAGCCAGTGGTTAGCGGACACTACAAAGCTATGGCTAAACAAATTGACCAAACTCTCAATCCTGTGGACTAAATATAATCCACTAATTTGAGTGATATTACTAGCGAGGTTGCTTTTTCTAAAGAAAAAGTGACCTCGTTTTTTGTGGATGAATCTATGGGAGATGCTATCGAAAGAGGTTGATAGAAAAGTTTTTATTCATCCACGATTTAAAGGGATTATTTTTTTACTACCTTTGCTAGCACAAAATCAAATTATAATAACAACTCTATGACGCATATATTCGATTCAATGAT
>CAYJLL010000253.1:0-1965 GCA_964370955.1 uncultured Rikenellaceae bacterium
GTCTCTCAACAAGTTTATGTTCTTGATGGTCGCTATGTTGATCGTCTTTAAAAGCCTCGACAATAAGATTTTCAACTTCACTGAACTGATCTTCAGTTTCTTGAGTAATGATAAATTCCATATAATCGTTTTTAAAAAGTTTAAAATTTTAGTGGTGGCAATTTTTAGTGTGTTTTCTGAATCTCACAAAGAAGAATCCACAAGCAAAAAAGAATCCAATTGGATAGGATAACCACAGACCTGAAATCCCCCAGTTGGCAATAAAGCCAAAGAAATACCCCGCTGGGATAGCAATAACAAAGTAGGCAATAGCCGATACATACATTATATATTTAACATCCGCCAATCCTCGAAGCGCATTTGTGAGCACTATCTGAACCCCATCACTAAAGACATACACCATCAAAATAGGGAGCAACACAGATACAATATCGGCAACGGCTTTATCATCGGTAAAGAATAAACTAAGCTGGTTTGCCCACAAATACAGGCCTCCTGAAATCAGCAACGAAAAGCCTAGACTTAAAACCATACCAGCGTTGGTCGCTCGTTTGACAGAGAGCATATCGCCCATTCCCTTAAAATAGCTAACACGAATTGCCACGGCATTACCCAGACCCAAAAACAGCATATAGCAAATCGATGAAATAGTAACGGCGACTTGATGTGCAGCGAGATCAAGACTCCCCAGCCATCCAATCATAACTGCCGTAAGGCTAAAGGTAGCAGCCTCGAAACCTTGCTGGATTCCAACGGGGGTGCCAACTTTTATGAGGGACATAATCTTTTCTCTCAATATCTCACCCTTAGAATACCCCACTCGGTACTCTCTATAGAACTTCGCTAAACGAACAACTGCCACAAAAGCCAAAAGCATAAAACATCGAGAGATAAGCGTACTCACCCCTGCGCCGTAGAGCCCCATCTCAGGCATTCCAAGCTTACCATAAATGAGGATATAATTACCTATGATATTAAGGATATTACCAATGAGGAATATCCACATCGATGTTGCGGGCTTTAGTACAGCTTCGACAAATTGGCGAAAGGTGCTATAGAGCATCACAGGGATAATCGACAACCCATAGACAATAAAATAGGGTTTAATCAATGGTATCAACTCTTGAGGTTGCCCCATGCGCTCGATAAAAAAGTATATCACCGTTAAAAGAAGGGCTAAACCCACACCCAACACAGAATTAACAAGCAAGCTATTTTTCAACCACTCCCCTACGCTCCGCTTATTTCCTCCTGCGAGCGCAGAACCCACTAAGGGTGCGAAATTAAACGTAAATCCCACGCCAATAATCATAAAAAGGTTAAATACGTTATTGACAAATGCCGAAGCGGCTAACTCATCGGTGCTATGCTGACCCACCATTATAGTGTCGGCTACACCAGTTATAATTGTTCCTATCTGGCCGATGATAATAGGTAGGGCTAGGGTAATGATTGATTTGTAAAACTTCATGAATATAATTTTCGAGCCGCAAAGATAGGAAGTTTGAAACAAACTGAATCAAGGAATTTGATTTTCACAATAATAATTGTTACTTTTGAAACTATGGAAACTAAGAACTTCAAAATAGAGGACTTCCTAAAATCAGAGGATACATACTTCGTTAAACGCACAACGATGAGCTCTTCGTCAGATATTTCTGCCCACCAACACAAGAACTATTGTGAAATATTCATGGTTGAGAGCGGGCGGGGTGTTCACTATATAAATAAACAAAAACTTGATCTAGAGAAGGGAACCCTCTGTATGATCCGCCCCAATGACATCCATTATTTTGTCCCCGATAGGCACGAAAAACTCTCTATCGTTAATATAGCCTTTGATATCAAAACGCTTAATTTCTTCAAATCTAGGTATTTTCCTAATTCTAATAGTTTCTTTTGGAGTGACTCGACTATTCCGTTTCACATCGTGCTACCTTCTGTCATACGCAAACGCATATCGCT
>CAYJLL010000254.1:0-1961 GCA_964370955.1 uncultured Rikenellaceae bacterium
TCGAAGAGCTACTTTTCGGAGTACTTCGCCAAGAATGCAGGGGTAAAGCTATCAGAGTATATCCTCAAAGCAAAGCTAAAACTTGCCGAGACCTATATTCTCCACACCGACAACTCTCTCAAGGAGATTGCCTACTCGCTGGGCTTCACCGACTCATCGCACCTTAGCAACTCTTTCAAAAAGCACTACTCGATGACTATCGGTGAGTTTAGAGAGAGGGCGAGTTCTGTGTGTCGAAAAAATTAGAGATTACTTGTTATTGCGCTTTCTATCCTCAATAATTCCCTCTATATTCTCTTTCGCCCAACCGATCAGGGGTTGAAGATAGCTCATAAACTCCTCGGCTCGCTCGGTTGATGAGTACTCGACCTTTGGCGGAATTGTCGGGTAGGCTTTGCGTGTGACAAATCCATCCTCCTCCAATGTGCGCAGAGTAACAGTTAGCATCTTTTGCGAGATGTCGGGCAGAGCACGTTGAAGCTCCTTGAATCGTAAAACGCCACCTCTTTGCAGGGTGTATAGAACAAGAATAGACCACTTATCGCCGACTCTCGACAGCACATTTCTCACTGGACACGTAGGGTCAAAAGTATCATATAATCTCACTTTGCTCATAACTTTATAATCATTTGTTAGGCTATAAAGGTAAGTAAAAATATTAAATACAACAAACTGGAAATAAATGAATTATTTTTCTGTTTGTATCTTTCTGACTCTCAGTGTTAGTTACTTTTAGGTAACTAACTGAAGATAAAGTGCCCTCTTGTGTGATGATTTTTTTCTACATAATTTTGCGCTACAAAAGTAACTAACAAACTTTAATAAATTTGTATCAAATGAGAAAGATGATTCTATCTGCTCTTGCACTTTTTTCGGTAGCAATAGCAGGGGCGCACACACCGCAGTGTGCCGAAGGTTTTAAATCGACTAGCGAAAATGTTGTGAAGTATGACTTCAAAAATTTCAAGGTGCACATCTACACCTCACCTGAGGCGATGGCAGATGTAACACTGCTCATAGAGGGTAAGGATGCTTTGGTCGTTCTTGAGCCGCAGTCGTTCTATAAGAGTATCAAAGACTTCAGCGCTTATGCCGAGAAGTTGGGTAAGCCTATCGAGATGACAGTTGCCAACTACCACGCTGGAGGTTTGGCAGAGTGCGACCTTGAGAGGGTAGTGATGGTGGAGCCTATGGTCGAGTTTATGAAATCGCCTGCAGCTGTGGGTATGATGAACTACTTTGCAGAGGCATTCCAAGGGGCTATGGATACACGCTCGGTGGAGGTGAAAAATACTATTCCACAAGAGGGCACGCAAGAATGGGCAGGAGTAACATTTGACTTCACAAAGGGAGCTGCGACAGATTTTCCAGCTTCGAGCGTTAACATCGGCAATAAGGTGTTCTACACCCACTTCTCGCCAAACAAGATGCACCCATCGCCAATGCAGATCACCTCAGCGGAGGCAATCGATGCTACAATGGGCGAGTTGAAAAAGGCTAAAGCGTCGGGTTGTGAGATCTTTATTGGCTCTCACGGAGCTGTGGCAAGCGTTGAGGATGTTGAGTTCCTTATCTCCTACCTCGAAAAGATGAAGGCTTTGAAGACTGCAAACACAGATGCCGCATCATTTGCAGGAGCTCTAAAGGCAGCGTATCCTAACTTGGCAGGGGCTGAGAATATTGAAGAGATTGCAACTAAACTATATGAATAAATCACTATGAAAGAGTTAATTGAGTATTTGCAGGCAAACCCCGTGCAGCACCTTGCGACTGTGGGTTTAGATGGTAAGGCGAAGTGTCGCCCATTTATGTTCGCTGTGGAGTTTAACGGCAAATTGTGGTTCTGCACAAGCAATCAAAAGGATGTGTATCGTGAACTGCAAGCTGTGCCATCGTTGGAGTTGAGCGTTTCGGCTGCTGATTTTTCGTGGTGCAGAATAAGTGGCGATGTGGTATTTGAA
>CAYJLL010000255.1:0-1960 GCA_964370955.1 uncultured Rikenellaceae bacterium
AATTTAAGCATACAACTCAAGGCGAACATCTAGCGATTTACCCTAGCGAGACTTTAACGCTCACTGAAGGCGATATCCTTGAGATAAAACAACGTAAATAACAATGAAACTACTACCCAAATTTCTGTTAGCTTCTGCTATTTTTTCGAGCGCATCTCTTTCGGCGCAAGAACCACTTTTAAACAATTCCATACACCAAAACTACTCTGGCGAGGCTCTCTCGTATATAGGCATGCCCGTTGGGGGTATATGCGCAGGGCAGCTCTATCTTGGAGGCGATGGACAGCTGTGGAATTGGGACATTTATAATATCCCCACATCGCATCCTAATGGCGGAGGCGATCGCTACTATCTAAATCCTATGCGAGTGAGCGAGGAGTTTCCCAATGGTTTTGGATTGACTATCACTCAGGGTAAAAAAGTATACGAGCGCAGATTGAATAGCAGTGGTTTTTCGGATATTACTTTCCGTGGTGAATATCCTGTGGGCAAAGTGAATTTCAAAGACAATAGTCTGCCCGTCGAAGTGGATTTGACAGCCTTCTCGCCTTTTATTCCAACGGACGAAGATAACTCGGGGATGCCTGCTACTTACCTCGAATATAGGGTTGAGAACCTCTCAGTTGAACCCGTTTTTGTCAAGCTCAGCGCCTGGTTGCAGAACCTTTCAGGCTATACTAGCGGAAGCTCAAGCACTTCGCAACAACACAACGTTGTGGAGCGAGGTGAAGGATATGTGCGTGTAAGCATGGGTAGTGATTTTATGATGAAGGACTCTCTTGCTGATTGGGGAACGCTCGCTTTGACCCTGCTGGATGCTAATGGTGAGGCTACATCAAGTGCAAACCCTGTGAAAGGAACTGGATTATATCACGTAGATGCTAATATAGTAAATTCTAGTGCCCCACTAGGGGATGAGCTAGTTGGAGGCGTGGAGCGAGGTGTGGAAATTGAAGCAGGGCAGAGTCATACTTTCCGTTTTATCATTTCGTGGCATTTCCCAAATGTTCATCTATGGAAAGGCGATGCCCACCATTGGCATGAGCAGCAGAACCTGCGTCACTATTATAGCTCACAGTTTGAGAATGCCGATCAGGTGGCAAACTATATTCTGTCGCATCCAAAGCTTATCGAGAACACTCTGCTTTGGAATAAAACATGGTATGATTCGTCGCTGCCCGCTGATTTTTTGGATCGCACTTTTTTGAATGCTAGCACTCTTGCCACTACCGCATCGTTCCGCTTTGACGACCTTACAGATAATCCCATCAACGAAGGACGCTATTATAATGCCGAGGGCGTGGGTCTAGGTCATGGCACTTGCACCCATGTGTTCCATTATGAGCAGGCGCTTGGAAGACTATTTCCATCGATGGCTCGTGGGCTTAGAGAGCAGATTGATTTTGGATTTGCCTATGGAATCAATGGAGATGATGGGGTCATTGGCTATCGAGCCGAGACTAACTATGGCTCGCACGATGGACGTGGTTATGCGGTCGATGGGCAAGCTGGGACTATTCTTAGAGCCTACCGTGAGCACTTAATGTCTGATGACGATGAGTTTTTAAAGAAAAACTGGACGAACATCAAAGGAGCAATGAGCTATATGATTGCTCAGGATACCCAAAAGACGGGTGCTGCGGATGGAATCCTCGAAGGGGCGCAGTATAACACCTTAGATCGCATTTGGTATGGCAAAATCACATGGATTAGCGGTCTTTATGCAGCGGCTTTGAGGGCATCCGAGGAGATGGCACAGCGTGTGGGTGACAAGAAGTTTGCAAAGCAGTGTGAGATCATTGCCCAAAGGGCATATACAAATATTTCTGAACAGCTGTTCAATGGTGAGTATTTTATTCAGGAACTGGATCCCGAACACCTCGATGCTCCAAATACTAATGACGGATGTCATATAGATCAACTCCTTGGGCAATACTGGGCGTCGCAGCTAGGGCTTGGG
>CAYJLL010000256.1:0-1959 GCA_964370955.1 uncultured Rikenellaceae bacterium
CGCCTATTACAATGCAAGTGGAATAGAGCTAACTCCCACAGGAGAAGAAGTTCCAGCTGATGTTGAACCATACTGGATATCTGATTATGCAGTTCCAGTTCAGCTAGGAAAGCTTAGTTCAGGAAAGTATACCATTACATCGCAGATAGGAACAATACCTACCGAAGCAACGCAGATGGTTATATACATGAATGTTGGGTCTCTATCCAGACCTAATGCCCGTCCACATATGTTAAATTGGGAATATAAATTTCAAAAAGAGAAAAATCAGCTCTTCACTATGGCGGTTACTGATTTGACAATGACCACAGGATCGGGTACAGAAGAAGATCCATACGTGATTTCGTTTAAGAGTTCTCCTCTTCAAGCAAGAATCCAAATTGTCAATGATCTTGTCAATGGAGCCGCTGAGTCTGCAGCGCAGCTAGGTTTAACTGCGGCGGTAGATGCAAATGGTCAGACGTATTATCCTATGTATTTTGATGGTCTGGCAATCGAAGCTGTTTTCTTGAATAACGTTACTACTCAGAATTATTTCCCATCTCTACTTGTAGGTGAGTACGCTACAACTATACGAGCAAAAGTTGCCAAAGACGAATCTTATGAATTACCATTAGAAATAGGCGGTAACTCGGTATTTGAGCGAACGCCCTTTAATCCGACTGATTGGCTCTCAGCATATGAAAGATCAGGCAATACAGGTGATAAAGCTGACCTATGGCATCAAGTGGTCTATGATGAATCTTATTTTACTTACGATGAAAACTTTAATGAAATACTAGAAATACCAAATGCATATGCCTCTTCGTTGTTCTCATGGATGGCTGGCGAAATTTGGTTGATCTCTGATTCTCAAAGGAGGTCTCAACCTGTCGATGGGATGTCTTCTACTTTAGAATCGTTGGATTGGACAGCAGCTTTGAATCCTTTGATGCAATCTGCCTTCTTCCAGAGTGCTGACCCCAACTACATAGAAAGTTTTACGCGCGAGGGCATAGCTCCAGGAGCATTGGGCTTCAACTTCTGGGCACAGGGAAAAACAACCACTGATAAAACCCTAGCAAAAGAGTACCAACCTGACCTAGTATTCCAAATTCGTTATACACACAAAGCCGAGGTTGACGAATTGGGGGAAATCGTAATAAATCCAGAGACAGGACGACCGAACTTTGTTTCTGTAACTGAACCTTCTTCACCAGAACCACCACTTTCAACTGCACCTAATTTTGATAGTAGTAGAAAACTAGGTTCCACGTCGGCAAGCTTTGTGTTTCAAATGCAAACATTCATGGATATGGTCACCAATAGCTACCCAGCGTTTGAGGGTGGTTATGTCTACACTATTAATCTCTCTGATATTGTTAAATATATTCTTGATCCTTCAAACCATGAAAATATGACTGAGGGTGATATAATTCCACCAGTAGAATAAGGAGGTGGATTTTAATAGATTAAGATTTTTGAATACACAAATTACGTTAGATATAAAATAAATATGAAGTTAATAAATAAATATAGTCTTTTAGCATCTTTCGCGCTCTTGATGAGTTCGTGTAAAGACAGGTTGGGACAAGATACAAGTGATAACAATGGTGATCTTAAGATTATCGTTAATCTTGCGCAATCTAGTACCACAAAAGCGATAACTCCAGCAACGCATGATGGCGCTCCAGTTGTTGTTAACGAAAGTAATGTCCAAGTTGATGCTCTTGATGCTGAGGGTGGAAATGTAATCCAATCAGAAGTAGTAAACTTTGTGAAAGAAGCAGAGGTTGGAAACTCAGTCCAATACACTGCCACCCAGCAATTGTTCTCTGCAACAAAAGCTGTCGCAGTGCAATTTAACCCCGACGGGCAATCGAATGTTTTCAAACAAATCATAGGCCAGAGTGTCACCGTAGATGCTGAGTCTAACGTAAGCTATGAAAACACATATTCAGAGGTATCTAGCCCACTTTA
>CAYJLL010000257.1:0-1916 GCA_964370955.1 uncultured Rikenellaceae bacterium
TGATATAGCTACGATCTTTGTGGAAGGCGGTCAGAGAGAGAGCTCTTTTCATATAGGGGTTGAATGCCGCAAGCTCGTTGTCAGAGTTGATATAATCGGTAGCATCGATAAGCACCGAATCTTTCGCTTTGTTGCGAGCCTCAACCTTAAACGAGGCCACAAGTGGATGGAAGTTACTACGCATCACAGCGTCATACATCTCGCCCACGGTGTCACGAGGCATCTCGCGCGTCATAATGCTCTGAAGGAATACTTTGCTTGAATCGGGCGACTCAACAAAGCGTACCATAGAGTTTTGAATCTCATCACCAGCATAGCCCGAAAAGCCATTACGCAATCCAGCAGCTCCTTGTGATAGGCGGTTCACGATCATCATATCGCGCCCTAGAAGCTTGGTGGGGATCAGGTAGTAATATTTTCCATCTTGAATATAGATGTCAAACAGACCGCCTTTTTGCGCCTTAGCGCCTTTTTTGATTACAGACTCAATGGAGCCCTTTTCGGGTTTTTTAGCCTTTGAGGTCGTGTCAGCAGCCGTTGCCTCTGTTTTGGCTTTCTTACCATCCTTTTTTGAGTTTTTCTGCGCCATGACATCTGATGCACTAAGCACCATACTCGCCATTGCTAGAGAAAGTAGTGTTTTTTTCATAGGACTGTTATGATTATTAAAAAGTTCGAATTGTAAAGTTATAAAATTATTTTTAATTTACAAATCCATTTTTCGCCTCTCATACAATTCCAAAACCTCCTCGAGAGAAATATTTAATAAATCAATCTGGGTGAAAAAGCTAGGCAAAAAATCTTTAATAAAGCGCTGTTTTCTTTCGTTAAACACTATGAGTTTTGCCCCCTCACACACTGTGTAACCCAATCCTCTCTGGGATTGAATGATTTCTCGTTGCGAGAGCATTTCGTAGGTTCGCATACAAGTATTTGCATTGACCCCAAGAGTGGCTGCAAGCTCACGTACCGAGGGAATGCGGTCGGGAAAAGAAATTTCGCCTGAGAGTATTTTTTCGCATATATAGTCGCCGATTTGCAGATAAATCGAATTGCGTTCATTAAAATTTACCATCTTTCTCTATTTTTTTATTTGCAAAACCCTAAACCAATGCCACGAGAGCATAAATACAGCCAGCATCACTCCCACACTCACTGCCATTGCTCCTGAGTATTGTTTGACTTGAAATAGCACCGCAACGGTGAATAGCACAATTATCAATAGCGAGCGCAACACATTCATCAAAATACCAGTTTGCAATAGCACTCCCGCAACAACAAAAAGAACAAGAGTAATGTAGTTAATCACGCTCATCAAAAAGCCTGATTCGAGTTTAAAATTAATCATCACCGCATTGATCTCAAAAGGAGACACCCCAAAAACCAAGGCAAAAAACACCGCAATGGTCAGCTCCAATAGAAGATACAGCCCTATGCTCCAGGCTAGAACTAGTGTCAGGTGAGCAAAGAATTTTTCGTTGCGCCCCACAGGCAGCATAGCCTCCCAGGATGCAGTCCCTTTGTCGTGGAGCTTGGCAAAATACTTCGAAAGGCGAGTTAGTACATAAATAAACAGAAAGGGACGAATAACCTTGCCTGCCTCAAAAGGATCTCCACATTCATAGCCTCCAACTCCAAGAATAAGGCATACTAGAAAAACAAAAAGTATATAAATCACGCTTACCTGCCACTGTGGCACGGCACCCTTTTGACGAGCTTGCACCGCTAGGAATTGCTTATATCGTGAAAAAGAAAATTGTGTTTTCATTATTGTATATGAAGTTCAATGTTTTTAAATCGTCTAAATCCTTTGCGGTAGAACATCACCGCAACCAATAGCAATGCTAGTTGGAAGAATATGGAGTTCAGCACCATCTCTTGCGGTACTCCGACTATATCGACTATTGCGATTAGTA
>CAYJLL010000258.1:0-1874 GCA_964370955.1 uncultured Rikenellaceae bacterium
GGGTGATTGTGGGGAGTTTTTGATGGGCAGTATGACCTTTGAGGACGATTATGTGCTTATTTCCTATTCGGGCGAAGATTTTATGGAGATGTGGGTCAACGCATTTAGCCACAATGAATTTCGCAATAAAAAAGCACGAGAAAAATTCAAAGCCGCCTGCGATAAAATTGCCTCAAACGAAGGTGAGGGGTTTGTGCTACTGAAAATAAAATTAAAATAAATGAAAAAAATAGAAGTAAGTCGCGGGGGATACGACACCCCTAGTGTTGTGTACTTTGAGCAGTCGCTCTCTCGTATGCACTCTCTTTTGGAGGGAGAACAGAGCGTTGTGGTGGTGACTAATCCCATGATTTTGGAACTTTACGCAGAGCAACTATCGCCCTATCGAGTAATAACAGTGAATGAAGGAGAGGCGCATAAAACCATGGAAAGCGTGGCGCAGGTACATCGTGAACTACTCGCACTCGGTTGTGATAGAGGAGTGTTCTTGTGTGGTTTTGGAGGTGGCATCATCACCGACATTACAGGCTTTGTTGCCTCGACCTATATGCGAGGGGTGCGCTTCGGCTTTGTGGCAACCTCGCTCTTGGCGCAAGTGGATGCTAGCGTGGGGGGTAAAAATGGCGTAAATCTGGATGGTTATAAAAATATTGTGGGCACTTTTAATCAACCCGACTGGGTGATTTGTCCTGTGGATGTACTCTCGAGCTTGCCCCCAAGGGAGCTCATAGCAGGCTACTCTGAAATCATTAAAGTTGCAATCATAGACGATCCCAATCTCTTTGAAATGTTCGAGGGAGGGGAGGTCGATTTGCCTGAGGCCATTTATCGCAGCGTGAGAATCAAAGCTGATATAGTTGAAAGAGATGAAAAAGAGAAAGGTGAACGCAAGCTATTGAACCTCGGACACACGTTTGCTCACGCAATTGAAAAATGCTCTTCGGGCGCCTATCTCCATGGCGAGGCAGTGGCAGTGGGCATGGTGATGGCAGCCGATTTGGGTATTACTCTAGGGCTGTGTGACGCAGAGTTGCGTGGTCGTATCGTGAAGGTGCTTGAGAGGGTAGGACTTCCAGTGGAAGCGCCAGGATTTTCTCAAAGCGAAATTATCGAGGTGATAACCACAGACAAAAAACGTTCTGCCGATAGCATTTCCTTTATTGTCCCCGCCGAGGTTGGAGTGACAAAAATTCAGAAAATAGAAATTAAAAAACTAGTAGATATATTATGATTAGAATTTTCTCAAGAACGTTTTTAGTTCTTTTAGTGTGCGCTTTTTCAAGCGTAGTGAATGTTTATGCGCAGGATTTGATAGAAGTGAATCAATCTTTCAGAGAGCTTGAACTCTCGGGCAATCTTCGAGTGACCCTAGTGCCAGTACCAGCTGATAAAGCAACTGGTTTCGAGGCACAGGTCTATGGAGTGCAGGATCGTAGATTGAAATGGCAACACAAAGACGGCGTGTTTTCACTGTCGCTCCCCTCGACTATCTCCGATAAGGATAGCTATGCTGAGATCACAGTGTACTATGATAAGCTTACACGTGTTAATTGCGATGGAGTTACTCTGCGCACTAAAGCGGGTATGCCTATTGTTAATGAGAGTTTTCGCCTAGAGGCAGGTAGTTCTGTGAACCGAGTTACGCTCGAGGTCGAGGCCGAAGATATAGAGATTAACGCTTCGGGTAATTCTGATGTCAAGCTCTCGGGCTCGGCTCGATGGTTGACGGTGAATAGTTCGCTGTGGGCAAAGGTTAATTGCGTGCATGGAGATTTTGAAGATTGTGTGGCGACCGCTCGCAATAATTCAGATATAGTAATCCGTGCTCTAGAGCGCTTGGAGGCAAAAATCACAGGCAAAGCCTCTGTGTTCTA
>CAYJLL010000259.1:0-1863 GCA_964370955.1 uncultured Rikenellaceae bacterium
TTATGCTTGCAACCACCCCCTTTTTCCCCTAACTGCAACTAAAAAAGTTAAGCCATGAAACGATGTAACTGTCACAATGTGATAAATTGCCCTTTGTGCTCCCAATATTACGACAAAGAATGGGGCGTACCTAGCTATGACGATCAGTATCTATTTGAAATGATGGTACTGGAGTGTTTTCAGTGTGGACTCCCGTGGATGATGATTCTAAAAAAACGGAAAGCATTTAGAGAGGCCTTCGATAATTTCCAGATATGGAAAGTAGCACAATATGACTATTTAAAAGTCCAAGAACTTCTCGCAAACAAAGAGATAGTGCGCAACGAAAGCAAAATTCGTGCTGCTATTGCTAATGCCAAGGCTTTCATTAACATTCAAATCGAGTTTGGTTCTTTCTGTTCCTACATCTGGTCGTTCACAGGATGGGAGACTCTGTTTTGTAATAATGGCGAACCCCAAAGCTCAAACCCCCTCTCAGAGACCATTGCTAGGGACCTCAAAAGACGTGGCTTTAAGTTTATGGGCAAGGTAACAACCTATTCATATTTAGAGTCAATCGGGGTAATGAATAACCACGCAAAAGATTGTTATCTCTACCAAGTCCAACGAGTGTAGTTCTACATAAATTCGCATCGGGGATATATTTCAAAGAGAGTTTAGGCGTATTTTGAGAAAAAAAGCCTACCTTTGTGCTTTGAATATCACAAAAACCCCTATGAAGAAATTACTCTTTATTATCACGACGCTAATCGCCTCGCTAAGTGCTAGTTTTTCACAGAACTACGAAAGGGTCTCTCCTGTGTATGGTTCTGACAATCAAGCCAACGAGATGATACGCTATATCTCTGAGAATCTCACCCTAGAGATTCCCGAAGATCGCTCAACCAAGGATGTCAACGGCTACATGAGCTGTAAGATTTCTATTGACCCTAGTGGACGCATTGCAGATATTAATATCACCCATTCAGCTGTGCGCTGGCTTGACATTGTCATTGTGGAGGGCTTGCGTAAGATCCCGCCATCTAGGACTTGGCAATCTAACAAAACAACAGCACTCAAACGACAGCTAATTTTCACCTTTGGAAACGGACGAGCCTACCGCAAGCCGATCTATGGCTTTAATCAGGAGGGTGTAAAAGCTCAAATCAATGGTTCGGTTGATCAATGGCAAAAGCATCTTCAGGATTCGCTGCGCAAGCATTGGGGGGCTTGGAATGATAAAACAACGTTGGATATGAAGCTCGATATGCCTCTTTCGCCCAGCAAGAGCGATCTGCCCCATGGTGTGATTCAGAATCCTGATATAAAGGCTCCGCAAAACGACATACCAAATATCGAAGTGTCTTTTGAATAGATCAAAAACACTCAGAGCCAATTTAAGAAACAACCAAATAAGCTTTATTTCATATCGAAAAAAGCAAATCTTTAAAATAATAAAATGAAACTACGCAACATTGCGATTATTGCACACGTTGACCACGGTAAAACTACGCTAGTCGACAAAATGATTCTTCAGGGAAAACTAATTAGAGACAATTCTTCTTCATCCGACGGCGAACTAATTCTTGACAACAACGATTTGGAAAGAGAGCGAGGTATTACCATCCTCGCCAAGAACGTATCTGTTCAATATAAAGACTACAAAATCAACATCATCGACACCCCAGGTCACGTTGACTTCGGTGGTGAAGTCGAGAGGGTTCTAAACATGGCTGACGGTGTTCTACTGTTGGTTGATGCTTTTGAAGGAACTATGCCTCAGACTCGCTTTGTTTTGCAGAAAGCTCTTGGATTGGGTCTGAAGCCCATCGTTGTTGTAAATAAAGTAGACAAAGAAAACTGTCGTCCAGACGAGGTAAACGA
>CAYJLL010000260.1:0-1863 GCA_964370955.1 uncultured Rikenellaceae bacterium
ACAATGATGCTTATTCCGCAAACATTCCAAAATGAGGATGTGACAGTAAACATAAAGTACAATGTTACAACCTCTTTTGGCGAGACATTAAGCTTTGAGAGAGTTATCAAAGCCCCTGCCCACGAACTTCTAAAGGGCAGACGCATGGTTTATCAATTTACCATAGATTTGGATAATAATTACTATATCCGCCTTGATGCTATCTCCGAGGAATTGTGGAACGACAAAACCATAGCTTTGGATGTGGACGATATGTACTTCAACCTCACGGGCAACACACGAGCGTACAACTGGGTGGATCACACCACGGGCGAAGATAGGCTGACCATAGGGATAGAATTTGACACCAATCTTCTTGAGGCAGATATAATAGAGCTAAAAAATGAGCTAGCTGATGACGCGGTATCTCTCGATTGGGCTAACTCTCTGATTATTTATAATAGAGAGCACAGCGATGTACAGATAGAGGATAAAATAACTGTGACCCTCAAATTTGGAGATGTTACTCGAACACTCACCATAGATATAGTAATCAAGAAGATGGAAATTGAGTTTACTGTTACTGTTGAACCTTGGAACAATAACGGCGATCTGGAGGTGGAAACACAGGTGATTAGGTTTACCACCATCGTGGAGGAGTGGAACGACAAGGGCGAAATAGAGGTAGAATAAAAAGAGGATGCAAAATATGAAAAAGATATTATTTAGCGCACTTGCTTTGGGCTTATCGCTCGCGAGCTGTCAAAAAGACCCACTGGGCGATACGCCTGAGATTGGTGGTGACACAAGTGATATTAGCTTTTCGACACGAGGAGCTGAAATCAATGCCTCAAACATTGAAAGTATGGCTATGCTCTGCTACAACACAGGATCAGACATGTTTGATGCCGCAACAAGCGTCCCAAACCATATGTATTTGGCAAAGGTAGCTCGCACCAAAGCAGGCACATCGTACACTGATTGGGTGGTAACTAAGGGCACAAACCCAGCGGCTCAAGAGCCAAACAAATATTGGAGTGATGGTGATTATCTAAGTTTTATCGCCCTAGCGCCCTACGATGCAGATATTAGCAGCGAATTCACCCCTGCCACTCATGAGACGGCAGGTATTCCATCGTTTAGCTACACCACACCCGAGAAGATGACAGACCATAAGGATTTGACCTACGCCATCACTCTCGACCAAAAGGACAACTACCTATTAAGCAGCCCTGCGCAACATCCCGTGTCGTTGTACTTCAAACACGCACTATCCAAGATACAGTTTAAGGCTCAGCTGAAAAATGGCACGACTCTCGAGACGGGCGAAAAAGTACAAATTGCTGGTATCTCGCTAAGGGACTACTACACAAGCGGCAAGTTTAGCTTTACAGAGAAAGATAAAACGACCAGTGACGCAATACTTAGCTCCGAGTTTATCGAGTGGCAACCTTCGCTCAAAGGTACATCCGTGTGGTCAGAAACAGATTTGGAATATTTGAAAGGCGAGGAAATCTCGTTTGACGATCCAGATCACCCAGCAAAAAAAATCGAGGTTATAGCAGGCGACAACGCTCTATTTATGATACCTCAAAATTTTGGAACCCAGGGATTAGAACTTGTAATATCATATTACCACACCTTCGAGACCGAACTAGGAGGCACAGAAGTGGTACTCAAAGAGTTTGTTTTCAATCTGCCTGTTGACCCTTGGGTAGCAGGAGATGCACTAACATATAACTTACGCTTCGACCCCAGCGATGGAGAATCTCCTTGGGCCGCCGAGGCTGTACCAACCGATTGGGAAGGCAACGAGATAGGGGTATCAACAGGTAATGTAGAGTTTACTCTCACCGAGGGTAAGCGTCACTATCTTTGGAGTGA
>CAYJLL010000261.1:0-1842 GCA_964370955.1 uncultured Rikenellaceae bacterium
CCCTCTCGCAGCTGGCATAGAAATTATTACAATCGCAAAGTGCGTACATAGCGGTGATGGATTCTTACTTACTTTAGACTCTATGTGTCTTTTATTATTTATCTTTGCCGGCTTGCTTTTTCTATTAAGATTGCTGGTGCAGCTGGGGCACCTAGACTTTTTTAATCAAATAGCGTACTACTCCCCATATCTGGAAATCCTCATCGGAGCTTACTCTAATGGGGGCGTAGTTATCGTTGGCAGGCATCAAAAGGGCGTGGTCACCATGGTTTTCGTAGCGTTTGAGAGTAAACTCACCATCAATAAAACACACTGCCAAACAGCCGTTATACGGGGTAACGCTCTTGTCTATAACCAACAAATCGCCATCGTCCACTCCTGCATCTATCATCGAGACACCGCTCACACGTGCAAAAAAAGTTGCCGAGGCATTCTCGATCAACAAACGGTTCAAGTCGAGCTTCAACCCTTTGTGGTCTTCAGCGGGAGAAGGAAACCCTGCCGACACGCCACCCCCTGCAAGAGGTAGTTCTAATGGGGTTTCGGTAGAGGCTTGGAAAATATCGAGTGAGGTAGTCATGGGCTAACGATTATGGATTGAATTTTGATCTTAAAAGAAGTCTGAGCCCTCTGAAAGATCATAGCAAAGGTAATATAAATTTCACAAATTGGGTTCGGGTATAACTAGAGTATCAAAAAAAATGCCTAATTTTGCGGCTAACATGAGACATATATTTTTTCTACTTATTTCATTATGCGCCAGCGTGTCATTGAGCGGATGCGTAATGACACGCCCCCCAGTTGAAGTTTCGGACGCAAAGCTAGATGGGTTCAATTTTTTCACCAAGCCAATGAGCATAGGGATACAGTTCGAAGGGCAATCAACCTCGAAACATGATTTTGAGCTAGTGAGCCTAGATGTAGAACTAGCAGACCATGGTCTGAGCCTTCACACCAAAGAGTCGCTGGTTTTCCACAATCAGCCCCACACCATCAACACAGCTTTGATTTTGGGATCAAACGAGAGTTTCAATATAGGCTCTATTATTGATCTTGGAAAAGAACTTATGGAGGGAGACGAAAAGCTAGAATTCCAAGTGGATATGAACTATCGTCGAGGAAGCAGCAAAAAAGTACGCACACTATCACGCACTTTCAAACTCTCACCCCAAAAGCTAGCCGAACTACTAGAACTATAAACTAATAAAATATAGCTACAAAAGTTATGAAAAACCTTATAATAAGCGCTCTATTTTTACTAACAATCAATCTATCTGGAGCGCAACAAGTCCCAATGGGGTTAAATATCGAAATGGACTCAAAGGCAAGAGCTGTACTCTCAACGAGGGTTCAAACTGACCAGGTGGCTGCCTATAGCATCAATGTGCTAAACTCTAGCGAGCAGGATGGACGAGAAAAAGCGCTTAGTGCGGTTGCCAAACTCAACAGACTCTACCCCGAACTTGGCGGTACGTGGATCTATCAGGCTCCTGTTTTCAAGGCAATCTGTGGTCACTGGCTCACTCGCGCTGAGGCTACCATAGCCCTCAACCGCCTTAAAAACGAGTTTCCATCGGCTTTTATCTACCTGAACTCCGTACCCCTCGAGGAACTACTTCGTGAGCGCAAAGATGCTCTTGCCGATTCTGTGCTAAACAAACTCCTGCTTGAGAGCGACCTAACGCAAACAGACTCACTGAAAGTGGCAGATGAGATCGTTCTCTAAAACCGCATGGGCAAGAACGAGAGAATTGCCACGTGCATTCTTCTCTTTGTTTTTCCCACTCTCATGCCCCGTGTGCTCAAGAGTTATGTCTAACTCAGAGCGCGGCATTTGTTTGG
>CAYJLL010000262.1:0-1831 GCA_964370955.1 uncultured Rikenellaceae bacterium
CCTAGTATTGCATAGTACTAAAATTTGACTACCTTTGCACTATAATAACAAACAAAACCCTTAAACCAAAATCATAAAAACTATGAAAAAAATCGTTAACGTAAACATCGCTGGACTGTCATATGTTATTGATACAGACGGATATGACATGCTTAGAGGCTACCTTAGAGACGTGGAGTCAAGGATACCTAACAAGATCGAAGCTGGAGAAATGATAGAGGATATAGAGGCTCGTATTTCGGATCTATTCACGGATATGGGTGTCTCATCACCTAGGGTTGTCACCGCAGCTCATGTGCAAAAGGCTATTGAAACCATAGGCGATCCTGACGTTTTTGGTGAAAAAAAGTCCTTTAATTTTTCGGAAAAAATATCTGAAAAATTCTCACAAACCTTTAACAACAACCAAAACTCAAACAACACCAAACCTCTGAGAAAATTTATGCGCGACAAGAGCGACTCGATCTTTGGAGGTCTATGTAGTGGTCTGGGCGCTTATCTATCCATTGAAACCGCCCTTGTTCGCGTGGTCGCAGTAGTACTGGGGATAATCACTGGTGGGATTCCTATGCTCATTGCCTATATAGTGTGTTTGTTTATTGTCCCTGTTCCTATGAACGCTGAGGATCAAGAAATTTTGGATCAAATGAAAAGGTCAAGATAATGAGTTCAGATAATATTCAAAAACAAAGTCTCGATAATATCAAAGCACAACTGCGTAAGGGCACGCTGGAATATTGTGTTTTGTCGATACTCTCACGTGATGATGCCTACGTGTGGTCGATTATCGATGAACTGAAAAGGGTCGAGATGATCGTTGTGGAGGGTACGCTCTACACCATCCTTTCGAGGCTGAAAAATCAAGGCATACTTTCTTATCGTTGGGAGGAATCCCTTCAGGGACCGCCTCGAAAATACTACTCACTCACCGATCAGGGCCGCACACTTTTAGAGGACATGGACACAGTGTGGTGTGAACTTGTAGATCAAATTTCTCGCGTGAGAAATATATAAGAACATAGATTTAGAAACTACAACTATGAATAAAGGAATATTAGTAAACATTGCAGGCGAGGCACTAACCCTCGAAAATTCTGCTTATGAAATACTTAACGACTACCTCGCATCTCTGAAGCGCTACTACACGCTTCATGAATCATCTGAGGTGGCACAAGAGCAGCTCATCCAAGCAGAACAGAACTTCCTGCAGGCTCTAAAAACCGAGCAGTTTGACCATGGGGTAATGATCAGTGATAGCGTGGTACTCTCTATCATCGAAAAAATAGGACATCCAAGGGGCGAATATCGCTACCACAAAGCCCCAAACGTTTCGAACAACTCAAGTGAGCAGAGTGCAGCTCACTCGACTCAGGTCAAAGAACAGATGAACAGCGCAGTGAGCGTGACGGGATCTATATTGATGAGTGTTGTGAAGATCATTGCATGCATTGTGTTCGTGGGATTGATTATAGCGCAAATCAGCGTTTGTGTGTCGTTTGGCATTGCTTATTTCAGTGATTTTCACGACTTGGCAGATTTCCTTATAGTGGGGAACACTGATGCAGCAATATTAGCTGTGGGGCTTGGAGTACTTGCTCCGCTGATTATTATTTCGTCTCTTGTGGCTAAATTAATCTTCAAATTTCGCTTCCGTGCGTTTTGGGTATGGACTTTGACTTTGATCAGCATTAGCTCATGGGTGATGTGCGGAGTGTATGCTTTTGATGAATTCAAAGCAAGATCAGAATATGCCTCTAGCACCACTATCACCAACTACTCTCTTCCATCCAATCAACTAGAGATCGAGATTGATCGCAACTATGAACGATGG
>CAYJLL010000263.1:0-1806 GCA_964370955.1 uncultured Rikenellaceae bacterium
ACATAGAAATCCTTTAGCATGTTCTGCCAAGGCAACTTACCTTGGGCAATATCATCAAACTGCTCCTCAACTCCAGCGGTAAAGCCATAGTCCAAGACCTGTTCGAAGTGCTCTTGAAGGAAATCTGTAACAACCATTCCAATATCGGTTGGGAATAGTTTATTTTTCTCTGACCCTGCCTTCTCGCTCTTATCCTTGATTTTCACTTCCGCCTTCTCGAGAGTGAGTATTCTCACATTGCGAGGTGTTCCCTCACGGCTTTCCTTAACAACATAACCCCTAGAGATCACAGTGCTAATTGTGGGAGCGTAGGTCGAGGGACGACCAATACCGAGCTCCTCGAGGTGTTTCACTAGCGCTGCCTCAGAATAGCGCGCGGGTGCTTGCGTATAACGCTCAGTGGCTACCACTTTTTTTCTAGTGAGGCTATCGCCCTTAGAAAGATTTGGAAGTAGTCCTTCGAGATTCTCCTCTGATGAGCCATCGTCGTCGGTGCTCTCAATATATAGTTTTAAGAAACCATCAAAAATAATCACCTCACCCTTGCTCACAAACAATCTTGGATCGTTAGATATTGCAGTTTTAATGGTCGTACCCTCCAACTGCGCATCGCTCATTTGGGTAGCAACAGTGCGTTTCCAAATTAGTTGATAGAGTTTTTGTTGGGCAGCGTCCTCACCAGCAATAGTGCGCGAAAACTCAGTCGGGCGGATCGCCTCGTGAGCCTCTTGAGCACCTTTGCTTTTGGTGGTGTAGGTGCGGTATTTGTAGTATTTATCGCCGAAGCTATCAACGATAGCCTCTTTGGCTTTTGCCAATGCCATCGACGAAAGATTCACCGAGTCGGTACGCATATAGGTGATGTGCCCTGCCTCATAGAGCCTCTGGGCGAGGGTCATGGTTTGCGACACACTAAAACCTAGTTTACGAGATGCCTCCTGCTGAAGGGTGGATGTTGTAAAAGGTGGAGCTGGACGACGAGTCAAGGGTGTTTTAGTAACACTATCAACGCTCAGTAGGCTATCCTTTAGTTTCTCGAGAAACTCTTGTGCTTGTTGCTCACTCTGCAAACGTTCGCTCAATTCGGCCGAGAGTTTTTCGCCACTCGCGCTCAAAAGCTCGGCTGTCACTCTCCAATAGGGCGCACTCTGAAACTCCATTATCTCACGCTCACGGCTCACAATGAGTTTTACAACCACACTCTGAACTCTACCTGCTGAAAGCGAAGGCTTCACCTTGCGCCACAACACGGGCGAAAGTTCAAAACCCACCAAACGATCGAGCACACGCCTAGCCTGTTGGGCATCAACGAGGAACTGATCTAGTTCACGAGGGTTTTCAACTGCGTTTTTGATTGCCGATGGTGTGATCTCATGGAACACAATACGGCGAGTATTCTCTTTTTTCAAGCCCAAGACCTCACTAAGGTGCCATGCAATGGCCTCACCCTCACGGTCTTCATCGGATGCGAGATAGACCATTTTGGCCCCCTTCGCTAATTTTTTAAGACTTGAAACTACTTCTTTTTTATCGGGCGAAACCTCATAGGATGGCGAAAAACCATTATCAAGGTCGATAGATAGCCCTTTCTTTTGCAAATCTCGGATGTGGCCAAACGATGATTTTACTAAAAAATTATTTCCTAATATTTTCTCGATTGTCTTTGCCTTTGCTGGCGACTCGACAATAACTAAATTTTCTTGCACTTCGTTTACTTAAAAATTACTTAACCAGTGTATAGGTCAAAATCAATTTAGGCTGCTTTTCTAAATCGGGCGCCTGCGAACCCCATACCACGGTATTGCC
>CAYJLL010000264.1:0-1795 GCA_964370955.1 uncultured Rikenellaceae bacterium
AACGTTGAAATTTATATCCTCGATTATCCTTATAAAACCATAAGAGGGAAAAACACCCAACCAATAGGGCCATAAAGCAGAAGTTCCACAGCGATCCAAAGATAGTTTCATAGGGAACAAGAATTTTTGGGTTCGTCATAAGTTCAGGGACATAATTCTTCAGTATGTTCAATGGGAAAAGTAATGACAATGCACAGTAAATGCTCACTTTGATCCAAAATTTCACCGACCTCTCACTCCTAATAAACATACCCAAACGCCCAAGAAGCATACCAAAGAGGAACAAGGCTGGAATTTGGAACAGTCGTCCAGCACTCACCTGCCACAGGTTGCTATAGAGTTGTCCTTCGGTAATATTCGAAACAACTATATCTGCAAAATCACCATGCTCCATTGCCTCCTTGGCTGGAATCGCATAGTGCATCCAATCAATTGCAGGAGCTGAATAGTCGAGATTTATACTCACTCCCACTATATGCCACCACTCCATGGGTTGAAGTAGCATGATGATAGCAGCTACAGCGAGCCATCTGTTATTCAAATAGCTAAAAGGAATCAAGAGCAAACCCATCAAGGCGTACATCAACAATATATCGCCATTATAAAACAGCGCGTGAAATTGCGAGATAGCTAGCAAAACCACCATACGCCATGCAAATCTCCATCGGAAAGGTTTACCCTTTTTGATTTGAGAATCAAGCTGAATGAAAAAACTGAAGCCAAAAAGTAGCGAGAAGGTCGAGAAAGCCTTACCAGCCATCATAAACCACGTAGATCCCCATAAGCCCTTATCGAGCACATTTAGCCACTCTGGGAAGCCCTCAGGCGTAAAGTAGAGATTGTAGTGCTCAAGGTTGTGCAGTAGAATAATAGCCAGTAGCGCAAATCCGCGCAAAGCATCGACCAGGTCTATGCGATTGGTTGTAAGGGATGAATTCATAAAGCAAATTAATCTTAGGTTAAATTAACATTTGCCCTTGAGGGCAAAGAAAAAGCCAGACTTTGCTAACAAAAGTCTGGCTTTTCTTTATAGTAATCTGTAAATTTTCAGATAAATAAGCTTATTGAGCGTTAGCAAGACCCTCGAAATACTCGTAGCGTGCCTTTGCCTCGGCATTCTCACGACGTGGGAAGTAAAGTTGTTTTAGAACATCGATTACATCAGCATTTGTATTGTCAATCTCGTGAGCTTTCTCTAGTTTTGAGATAGCATCAGTTTGAATAGCAATAATTTGATCCATCAAAGCCTCATAGCCTTTAACATCATTAAGATCTAGAGCGTCAGCTTGCTTGCGAATCTCTTGTGCTTCTAGAATTTTCATGATAGCATAGTTGTAGTATGCACTAAAGAAGTTAGGGTCAACTTCGTTCATGATTTTATCAAGAACTGCATACGATTTTTCATTGTCACCCATTTCAGCGTAAACTGAACTCTCAACCATGTAAAGAGTTGTGTTCTTAGGATCAATTTGTTGTGCTTTTTGTACCAAAGTTACGATCTGAGCTGGATCTTTCTTCGCTGCCATATAAGCATTGATCAAAGTTCCCATGATGGTTTCATCAGATGGATACTTATTGAAACCTTCCTCTAGAACTGCGATAGCTTTATCGGTCTCACCTTGCTTGATCAAACTCTCCGCTAGGTAGTAGTAAAGTTGACCTTCTTGGTCGCTACCAGCGTCTAGAACCTTCTCTAGAACTGGAACAGCAGAAGCAAAATCGCTACCCTCGAAATAAGCGATACCAGCATAGTAAAGGTAAAGAGTGTCAAAAGTACCAGTAAGTTCACCTACCT
>CAYJLL010000265.1:0-1778 GCA_964370955.1 uncultured Rikenellaceae bacterium
TCCCTCTTTTGGGGGTATGTCTTTTTCGGAACGAGAATAGTTTTGAGTCTCAAACCAAAGTCCAACTTCTTGCGCCATAGGGGAGTAAACCCAAGTCCAAGCGTAGGCCGTGTGGTTGGGTTGAGGTTTCTCATAAAAACCCTTTAAGATAGCCTCGCCCCACGGGTGGCGAAGATAAAACCCCGACCCGTAGGCTAGCTTTGCACCATATTCCTTGCCTTGGTATTGGTAACTTTCTTTGAGCTCTTTTTCGGGTTCGAAACTCTTTGCGAGGTCTCCTTCGTTGGGGAAGGGGGCGGTAATCATCCATTGTGCATCGCTTTGTTTGACATACGAGAATGGATAACCCTCGAAGTTGTGCTTTTTGTGCCACAGCATACGACTCTCGAAATCCACAAAATCATCGAAAGCCTCACTGCCTTTCACAAGGTTCGTGCCCATCTGATCGTAGTACTGATAACCACCTCCAAGCCACGCTCTTTGAGCGAGAGCCAAAAGGTTGGGGTACAGACTATTTTCGTCCGCCATCTTACGTTCACTCTCAACCATCCTATCGTGCCAAATCGCTAGAATACACCCTGCGATTTGATTATCTCCATTCTCAACATTGCCTATGCGGCTAGTATAGAGCCCAACTATATCCGCAAAAACATCAAAGTGGTTTAGGTAGTGATACTTACTATCAATGGCAGGTACCCCCGCAGTGGGCTTACCACGATAGCTCCACATTTGGGTCATATCAATTTCGCCAGCCTTGTAGTCCCATCCAGGATTCCAAGAGATTACTTTCTTGCCCAGCGAACGCACGTGTTCGACCATCTCATCGCAGAAAGTCTCGCTAGTGAAATGCGCCTCGTCAGTACCGATATGCAAATAGGGCACATCATCAAAAACCTCGCAAGCCTCCACAAGGAGTCCTTTGAGGATCTCCGTGCCACGTGGGCTCTGCATGTCGACCCCAAATGCACGAATAAAGGCATCGCTATGCCCTGGCATATCTATCTCGGGTATCAGCATTACGTTGTGCGCTTTGCAATATTCCATCAGCTCACGTGCCTCCTGCTGCGTGTAGTAGCCGCCCTTGTCGCGGGTCATATTATCGGCAGCGGCTAACCGAGGGTAGAGCTTGCTTTCCAATCGCCAGCCGTGATGTTCGGTTAGGTGCCAGTGAAATACATTCATTTTGTAGCGTGAGAGCACCCGCACTTGGCGTTTGAGCTCATCCATAGAGATATACCTGCGCCCAACATCCTGCATAAGACCTCGAATTTCGAACGATGGCCAGTCGATAATCTCAAGATGTGGAATTGATTGTCCTTCATACTCATCGAGCAGTTGTTTGAGTGTCACAGCCCCCCAGTATAAACCTTTGGTGGAGGTAGCCTTGATGCTTATTCCTTTTTTTGAGATACTTAAAGCGTAGGTTTCGTCCGAGTGAAGCCCTGCGCTGGGGATAGAATCCACAAGAGCAATGTGCATTTTCGTGCCTTTCCCGCCGAGTGGGAGCTCTATTGTTTCCAGCAGAGAGCTTGCCTGCTTGAGAGAGTTATCTGTAAGGCTAATGGCGTCTATCTCTGTTGCACCTTGCGTTAATTCGAGTTTTTGTGGTCGTGGCAGTAGGGTGGTTTGAGCCAAGGCAAAATTCACCCCGCCCACCAAGGCGATAATCAGTGCAAGGTTTTTTAAGCCTTTTTGAGGGAGGAAGATTTTTAGAAACGTCATAACTCTTTGGGGTTTATGTGTTAGAATTCGAACAAAGTTATTGAAAATTTGTGATT
>CAYJLL010000266.1:0-1761 GCA_964370955.1 uncultured Rikenellaceae bacterium
TTTAATGATATCTTACTTCACAATTTAAGAAATTTACTTGGCGCTGAAAATGTTATTATAAAATAGTATTTTATTTCGGAACACCTATTTATTTTTATAAGTTAGGAGGGATTTGCATGAAAAAACTGTTCTATGTTCTGTTTCACAGAAGTGTTTTAATTGGTCTTGCTCTGCTTGCTCAGCTTTTAGTTTTGTTTATAGGTTTGAATTTATTCAGCTTATCAATGTCATTTTTCCCAATATGGAATGAGAAAAAACGCTGAGTCGCAGAACTCATAGATCCAGATAGAAAAGAGAGCAAAGCTACAACTCCCCCTACGACGTTAAATATACCAAAATCCTCAACACCCAATGCGTTCAGTACTATCCTTACTGTGTATAGCCCAACAAACATAACTATAATCTGCCGGATATATAGCATTAGTGTATTTGTAGCTATACGCTTATTATTTTGTTGATATATTGAGGACACGTCTATTGTCTATTGAGATATTTATTTGATTAACAGTTTTGATACATCGATGCATAATACTTTTCGTATTCTCCCGAGGTGATATTATCCATCCACTCTTGGTTGTCCATATACCACTGAATTGTTTTCTCGATGCCCTCTTCAAATTGCAATGATGGTTCCCAGCCTAGTTCTTCTTTCAGGCGAGTCGAATCAATCGCATAGCGCAAATCGTGACCTGCTCGATCCTGAACGTAGGTTATTAGATGATCTGAGTGACCCTCTGGGTTACCCAACATACGATCAGCAGTCTTTATCATCACCTTGATAAGTTCGATATTCTGCCACTCGTTGAAGCCGCCAATGTTGTATGTCTCTCCATTTCTTGAATCGTGGAACACAACATCAATCGCCCTAGCGTGATCTACCACATAAAGCCAATCCCTAACATTCTCGCCTTTGCCATACACGGGAAGTGGTTTGCCTTGACGAATATTATTAATGAACAAAGGAATAAGTTTCTCTGGGAACTGGTTTGGACCGTAGTTGTTCGAACAGTTTGTCACAACAAAAGGCAAACCATAGGTGTTGCCAAAGGCACGTACAAAGTGGTCTGATGATGCTTTTGATGCCGAATACGGAGACTGAGGATCGTAGGACGTTGTCTCTAGGAAAAAATCCTCGGGGTTGTGCAGCGAGCCATACACCTCGTCGGTCGAAACATGATGGAAGCGTTTTCCCTCCATATTGCCCATCCAGTGTTCCTTGGCAGCTTGTAGCAATGCAAGGGTACCCATAACATTCGTCTGGGCAAACGAGAATGGATCCTTAATACTGCGATCCACGTGGCTCTCAGCAGCAAGGTGGATCACTCCATCAATATCGTATTTCGTGAAAATCTCACGCATCAAATTCAAATCACAAATATCACCTTTAACAAAGGTATAATTTGGCATATCTTGTACGTCAGTGAGATTCTCAAGATTGCCAGCATAGGTCAAAACATCAAGGTTAATGATGTTATAATTTGGATATTTTGAACAAAAAAGTCTAACTACGTGCGAGCCAATAAATCCTGCACCTCCAGTGATCAGTATGTTTTTCATATATGATTATTTTATTTATAGCAAATATCTAAAATTAAAAGAATTAGTTCTATCTTTTACCGAGTCGGAGCCCAAATGCAACACCAATCTTCATAGGCATCCATTCGCCGCTACCATTCCACCCATTAACACCCTCTAGCGTCCCGTTGTTATATTTCTTTACTATGGAATATTTCCCTAGATGCCATCCTCCGCCTGCATAAA
>CAYJLL010000267.1:0-1740 GCA_964370955.1 uncultured Rikenellaceae bacterium
CCTACATCTTTGATTAAAGATACTGTCGCTTTTATGGAGATAGCGGTGAAGCATTTCCTCAAAGAAAGAAAGCTTCCAGAGAATGCACTTCGTTTGCAGACTGGTCTGAAATACGAACTCGAAGAACTACCACTAGCTAAAGTCTCGGTGTTCACAAAAGAGGGATTGCTGATGTTCTACAATCGTGGCGAGATCGCTGCAGTGAGCACTCCTGCCATCATTATTTTGGTGCCCTACAAAGAGTTTAAAGATCAACTACCCGAGGATTTCTTCGATAATCAAACTCAGATTGTTGGTGGTGCTAAGGAGTATCGTGAGATAGTTCAATACATCGACCGCCGAAATAGCCAATATTCTAACCGTTTGCAAAACCGCAGATCCTATGGCTTGCCTTAGTGTACCCCAAAGACTAAAGAGCAATTAATGTGTTAGTAATATTTAAAATTTTAGGACTGATTTTTGTGGGTTTGGGCATATTGGGGGTGTTTTTGCCCTTGGTGCCCACAACCCCTTTTCTGCTGTTGGCGTTGTTTTTCTTTGCTCGCAGTTCGCCTCAGCTAAAACAGCGAATCTTAGAGCACAGAATCCTAGGGCCTTACGTGAGGGCTTACTATGACAAGAATGAGATTATGGGCTTGAGAGAGAAAATAACCTCAATCACCCTACAGTGGGTTTTGATACTATTGAGCATCTATTTCTTTATAGATAAACTATGGGTCGAGGTTATGCTAATTTGTATAAGCACCGCAGTGAGCATTCACATCGCAATGTTGGGCTGCTGGGGGTCTAGAGACTCGAAAAATAGAAACCCCAAACGATAGTTGCGTTGCGGATCTGAGTGAGATAGGAAAGTGGCGATAGGAAAACGAAAATGAAATTGTGATGAAATCTTTGCTAAAAATAATCAAAGCCTTGATAGTTGCCCTATTTGTTAGTTGTTCGCCGAGCGACTACGTGGGACAACCCCAATATATTCTCTATATTCAGGATGCGCCAGCTGATTATAGATCGTTGGTGAGTTCAATCTCAGGCGTTGAAATCTACGACGGAGCGCAGTGGCACAAACTAGAACACGAAGGCTCGAGTTTCGACCTGTTGGAACTCACAGGAGGCGAGATGCTTAAAGTGGCCTGGGCGACGCTTAACGAAGGGAATTACTCACAACTAAAAATCACCTTTTCCTCTCAGATGCGAATCAACGATGGGGGGATAAGCAGTAGTGTTGAGGTTGTAAGCCCTGAGCTGATAGTGCCTATAAACGCTAGTCTTGCCACAGATCAACAGTGGATAGATATTGTTGATGTGGATGTTGCAGGCTCAATCGTTGAGACTCTCTCAGCAGAGCAAACCCAGTATAGTTTTGTACCTAAGGTGAGTGTTGTCGATCTGAGTGTGATGGGGGTGGTTAATCTTTCTGTTGTCAATGATGAAGGTGGCTCTATTGGTACTGGCGCCTTGGTATGTGCACAAAGAGAGGAAAGCTCTGAGGTTTATTCGAGCTACATCAACGAAGTGAGCTCCATGGCAGTGTTAAAATTGCCTCAAGGATTTTATACATTGAGTATTCTTTTACCCGAAAACTCAACCTACTATCCCGAAGTGCTATATAATATTGAGGTCAAAGCCTCACAGTATGTCAATTTAGAACCAGTGAAACTAGAGCCGAAACCTCAAGTAAATGAGTAGATACTTTATAATATTCTTGTTTTCACTCCCTATTTATTGGCACAAAGTTAATCA
>CAYJLL010000268.1:0-1693 GCA_964370955.1 uncultured Rikenellaceae bacterium
ATTCATTGCTAGTGGGAACGCAGGAACTAGCGCCTATGGAACTAACATAGACATCTCCCCTGTGGATTTCTCCCTGTTGGGTCAGTTTGCCTATAGCAACAACATCAATCTAGTGGTGGTGGGCAACGAAGATCCTTTGGTGCGAGGCATCAAAGAGTTCTTCGCGGACAACGAAAATATTCGCCACATACCCATCGTTGGCCCCTCTATGGCGGCGGCGGCAATGGAAGGATCGAAAGATTTTTCTAAGGCATTTATGGCTCGCCACAATATCCCAACTGCGGGCTATTTTACAGTAACTAAAGAAAATCTTGAGGGCGGCTATGAGTTCCTTGAGACTATGACCGCTCCCTATGTACTTAAAGCCGATGGATTGGCTGCAGGTAAGGGTGTGCTTATTATCGAGGATTTGCAAGAGGCGAAAGACTCTTTGGCTGAAATGATCTTGGAAGAGAAATTTGGCGCTGCCTCTAAGCGTGTGGTTATCGAGGAATTCCTATCGGGTATCGAAGTTTCGGTTTTTGTAGCAACAGACGGCAAGTCTTATAAGATTCTACCCGAGGCTAAAGACTACAAGCGAATTGGTGATGCAGACAAAGGTCTCAATACTGGAGGTATGGGGGCGGTGTCGCCAGTGCCTTTCTACACGGGCGAATTTGCTCAAAAAGTAGAAGAGCGCATTATCAAACCAACTGTGGATGGCATCGCTAAAGAGGAGCTCGACTATAAAGGCTTCATTTTCTTTGGTCTAATCAACTGTGGTGGTGAACCTAAAGTGATAGAATACAACGTTCGTATGGGAGATCCAGAGACCGAGGTAGTTTTGCCTCGTATCACATCGGACATCATAGACCTGTTTGAGGGCATTGTTCACGGTACTCTCGATCAAAAGACTGTTGAAATCACTCCTCAGACTGCAGCAACTGTAGTGGTGACTGCTCCTGGCTATCCAGGCGACTACCCTAAGGGCGCTTTGATCTCAGGGCTAGATGCTCAGCAAGAAGAGGGCGTGACCATCTTCCAGGCGGGTACAGCCAAGCGAGGTGTAGACATCGTAACTAGTGGTGGACGTGTGATGATGGTGTCAGCCCTTGGCGATAGCATAGAGAGCGCAACTGCAAAATCATATCAGGCAATCAAGAAGATCTCTTTCGAGGGGGCGTATTGTCGCACTGATATTGGTAAAGACCTCCTTTAGGCGCACATCTAAGTAAGCCACTTTTGGCACTTCTCTCGGTCTTGAAATCCTTATTTACCCAAAGTAAACTGCGGTTTAAAGCCCTTCAAGAAGCCCCCACATTGGCTCATTATCTGCACCCTAACCTCAAAGTGAAATTAACCAAGTTTCAAACGAAATATTAATTAACAATAACAATAATAAAAATCAAATCAATGCAACAACAGATTGACAACTACGATTTTTCAGGCAAAAAAGCCATCATCCGTGTGGACTTCAATGTGCCTTTGAACGCAGAATTTCAAGTGACCGATGCGACTCGTATTCGTGCCGCTATCCCAACCATCAAAAAAGTACTTGATGGTGGTGGGTCTGCAATTTTGATGTCTCACCTTGGTCGTCCAAAGGGAGTGACTGAGAAATTCTCACTATCTCATATCATCTACAAAGTAGAGGAGCTATTGGGCGTGAAAGTAAAGTTCGTTGACGATGCTATGAAAGCATCTGAGGCTGCTG
>CAYJLL010000269.1:0-1689 GCA_964370955.1 uncultured Rikenellaceae bacterium
ATTTGTAAATGCTACACCACTCCGCACATCCTACCTGGGGTGTTCGACAATACGGAAGCCACGCTCAAAGAACTCTTCCACACGCAGATTGCTACCTTAAAGCAAGACTATAATCTTGA
The DNA here is from genome assembly GCA_964370955.1 of uncultured Rikenellaceae bacterium. Classification (GTDB taxonomy): domain Bacteria; phylum Bacteroidota; class Bacteroidia; order Bacteroidales; family Rikenellaceae; genus Mucinivorans. Next base: position 120 of record CAYJLL010000269.1, read on the forward strand.
AATACGACTAGCGGCAGAGTATATGGTCTGCCCCGAGTTTATTGATAAACTAAAGCGGGGGCATGATTTTCTGACGCTCACTAATGGGTATCTACTGCTGGAGGTCGACCCTTTGAATATATTCTCGACACACACCATCGAACTGTTCAAACAGATCCAAGAGGTGGACTACCGCCCAATCCTCGCTCACCCCGAGAGGTTCCAATTCCTCAGCGAAGATAGCTGTGTTAGATTAAAGGGGCAAGGGGTCGCCATGCAGCTCAACCTACTGTCATTGTGTGGTTACTATGGTCGTGAGGTGAGGGAGAATGCCATTTGGATGCTCGATAATCAGATGTATGATTTTGTGGGCACGGATTGCCACAGAGCCGAGAGCCTTGAGATGCTATGCTCTGTTGAGCTCAGCCCGCGCCAAAGAACAAAGCTAGAGAAATTAATTGCTAACAACACAGATGAACTAAAATAAAATCAAAAAGATGGGAAGATTACGATACATAGACCTTCTAAAGGGAATATTTATAGTGCTAATGGTGATGCGCCACTGCGACTGCATATTCGAGACCTCAGTCCCAGGACTTGAGGCAACTATAATGCCTCTGTTTTTTGCTCTCTCGGGGCTGTTCTTCAAGAGCGAGGAGCCTTTGGGTAAGATGGTGATGGGAAAAATTAATCGCATTATGGTTCCATTTGCTTTCTTCTATCTCTCGGCCTATGCCCTATTCTATGTGATGAAGTACTTCATGCCCGAACTTCTTATTACCGAAGCAAAAGGTGTGGGCGATTTGTTTGTTCAAAAGCGTATGTTCAACGATCCTATTTGGTATCTTCTTGCTGTGTTTTGGTGTTTTATCTACTATGGAATTACAGAAAAAATTATAGGGTCAATAACCCGCAATCCTGCCTCAAAGACAGCAATCACCTCTCTTGTGATTGTGGCGATGACTTTGTGGGGAAATATCCTTGGGGATAACTCTGGTTTTTTACCCATGCACATGGATGTTGCGCTGAGCGCTATGCCGTTTTTCTATTTGGGAGTACTGCTCAAAGGGCGTAGCTTTATTTTGCACAGGGGCGGTCTTTGGAGGAATATTGTTCTGGGAGGGGTGTTTTATTTGGTTGCGCTAGTCATATCGCTGAACTTTAACATCAGGCTAGTTATGAGCAATAATATAACCTCCAGCTATATGATCTACCCCATGGCAATAGCATCTATCGTTTCAATGATATTCTTCTCGAAGGCAATAGGATATATCCGCCCGATTAACTACCTAGGGCAAAACACGATGCTTATCCTGTGCCTACACCAGATGGTCTATCGTCCGCTTCAAGTTATTCTTGCAATGCAACCCCTCGAGTTCTTGCAAAGTCCCTACATTATTGCCTCACTCACCATAGGCATCTGTTGTCTATTCATACCCCTTTTCAAGAGATGGGCACCACAATTAATTGGCGAAAAAGATTTATTTCGAGCAACGATGTGAGAGTTTTCAAAAATAAATTAGTATATTTGCTTAGTCGAACCTATGATAAAGACAGTAATTAAACCCAACTCCAAGGTATTTCCCTATTT
>CAYJLL010000270.1:0-1653 GCA_964370955.1 uncultured Rikenellaceae bacterium
TAACAAAAATGTGTATTTTATGGAAAATCAATGTGATAGCAAAAAATATTTTTTCAGAGATGAAGAATATTATTGTTCATTAGCTCTCGCGATGGATATAATCGGAGGGAAATGGAAGAGTATGGCGATATACCATCTAAAGGATGGTGCGATGCGTTCTAACGAGTTGCAGCGAAGCCTTCGAGGCATCACTAATCGAATGTTTACACTTGCTGTTAGAGAGTTGGAGCAGTCGGGAATAGTGGAGCGTATTGTTCATCCCGTTGTGCCTCCTAGGGTCGAGTATAAACTAACCCCACGCGGCGAGAGCGTCGTGCCTATAATATTACAGCTAGCAGAATGGGGTATCGAGGTTTCTAAGTAAACCTTAGCATATCGACTGAGATTCAAACATGTAGGGCGCGTTATCCCCATCAAAATTCGCTCACCTCCATTTTCGATATGAAATTTATGAGCATGGGCTACCAGTGGACCAGTAGCTCCGATTGTTGCTGCAGTCTTGACACGAATCGAACTAACTTATGATAGATACAAAAATTCTGAGATGGTGTAGAATATTTTTTAATACGAGAAAAACTATTAACTTTGCCTTATATAACATAAATATACAAAATAAATAATGAAAGGAATAGTATTAGCTGGTGGCAGTGGCACTAGATTATACCCAGCAACACGTGGTCTATCAAAACAAATGATCCCCATCTTTGACAAGCCAATGATTTTTTATCCTATATCTGTGCTAATGCTAGCGGGTATTCGTGAAATCCTAATCATTTCTACACCAGTGGATCTACCCGGCTTTCAAAGATTATTGGGTGATGGCTCTGACTATGGTTTTAGCTTTGAGTATAAAGAACAACCGTCTCCCGACGGTCTTGCCCAGGCTTTTACTATTGGTAAAGATTTTATAGGCGACCATAGCGTTTGCCTTGTTCTGGGAGATAATATCTTCTATGGGCACGGCTTGCCCTATTTGCTAAATGAAGCTGTCAATAATGCCAATAATGGCGATGCAACAGTCTTTGGCTACCATGTGAGCGACCCAGAGCGTTATGGTGTGGTAGAGTTTGATGGTGAAGGCAAGGCGATCTCTATCGAGGAAAAACCCCTAGAGCCAAAGAGTAATTATGCGGTTGTTGGGTTGTATTTCTACCCGAATAAGGTCGTAGATATTGCCCATAAAATCAAGCCTTCAGCTCGTGGAGAATATGAGATCACTACGGTGAATGAGTGGTTCTTGAATGACGATGAGCTTAAAGTTCAAACCCTAGGTCGTGGTTTTGCATGGCTAGATACTGGTACGCACGACTCGCTCTCGGAGGCATCGACTTTTATTGAGGTGATCGAAAAACGCCAAGGACTTAAAGTGGCCTGTTTGGAGGCAATCGCCTATGAAATGGGGTGGATTGATGCGGACAAACTGCGTGAGCTTGCTCAACCTATGATTAAAAATCAGTATGGTCAGTATCTTTTAAGCCGAATCAAAACAAAATAGCGCGTAAAATTTTCATTGGGCATTATTGTTGTATCGTTAGGTAAAAAACAATACCTTTGTCGAATTATAATAATAGAGTGCTAGAATGAAACGTATTTTGATAACTGGCGGTGCTGGTTTTATAGGATCACACCTTTGCGATCGCTTGTTGAGCGAGG
>CAYJLL010000271.1:0-1635 GCA_964370955.1 uncultured Rikenellaceae bacterium
AAATAGTGGTTTAATTTTAATCAGAAATTGATTGAAAGCAGGACTTAATATAAAGGAGCTAGTCCATGTATTAATATGGTGCTATGCTGGTATTGTTTTATTGTCATTGTGTTATGTGTTCATATCGCCCTCTGGTATTTACTTCAAATGTGGCGAACAGATATCTCGAGCTTAATGGGAGACTTGAATCAAGGCGTAGTCACTCGCTCAAAAGAGACTAGACGATCAAGTAAACAGCCGAAAATTTGTACAACAAAATTAAAATTCGTAAATTAGCGGTGGTGAACTTTGGTTTGACAACGTACACTAAGCACTATCAAAATAAGTTAAAATGAGAATTCTGTTCCTAATCGACCTCCTTAATTCAGGGGGAGCGCAGCGACAGCTTGTAACCATAGCGCCACTGATTAAAGAGAGTGGTGCCGAGGTGGAAGTGTTGTGCTACTATCCTGGTGATTTTTTTGAAGATAAACTCACTAAAAGTGGTATAAAAGTTTATCGTATCAATGCTAGTGGGTATCTGTCAAGAGCTTGGAGTATAAGAAAATTCATTCGTAAAGGTTGCTACGATGCGGTCATTTCGCTTCTTCACACACCTGACTTTTTCAATTGTTTTGCCGCTGTGGGTGGTCGCAAATGGAGGGTGATTTGTAGCGAGAGAAGTGCACAGCAGGCATGGTTCTCCACACTAAAAGGGCGCATATTTAGCCACTTCAAGGGTTATTCAGATGCAATTGTTTGCAACTCTGAAAACGCACGCAATATGTGGTTAGATCACTATCCAGCGTATGATGATAAGTTAAAAACGATATACAATATTGTTACTATTCCACCTATTGAAACTCAGTACGAGATGCGTCGGGATGGTAAGACTCATATTGTAGTTGCTGCGAGTTATCAGAATATAAAGAACCCGAGTAATGTAATAGAAGCAGTTAATATGCTCAGCGACGAAGATAAACAAAGATTAGTCTTAGAGTGGTATGGTTCAAAAAAAGCGAAAGATACTGGCGAGGAGCTATACAAAAACATGGTTGAGCAAATTAAGAGATACTCTCTCTCTCAGGTAATATTCTTTCATGATGCAACAAAGCAAATAGCCGAAAAGATGAATCAAGCAGACATTGTTGGGCTGTTTAGTGTCTATGAGGGGCTTCCTAACGCAATATGTGAAGCGATGAGCATTGGTAAACCTATAGTAATGAGTAGGGTTTCAGACTATGAGACACTGGTGGATTCAAATGGCGAACTCTGTGATTGGAGCGATGTGACCTCAATACGAGATGCACTTCACAAAATGATAAACGTATCGAATGAGGAGCTAGAGAACATGGGCTTATCATCAAAAGCTAAGGCTCATAAGTTATTTAGCGCCTCCAATATTGTTGAAAAGTGGATTGAATTGATTAAATAGTGTTAGCATGAGAAGAGTTCTAATAGTTGGGCCGCTGCCTGATGTTAAAAATAATTTACAATATGGCGGAGCGTCAGTACTGATGTTAAATTTTATTAACTATCTTAAGGATAATAATATTAACTATCGTATGGCTCAAACAAATCGTTATTCTAACAAAAAGACGGGGAAGGCAAGAGCTATAGAGAGTAAATTATATTTTATTTTATTTTTTGTCATTC
>CAYJLL010000272.1:0-1633 GCA_964370955.1 uncultured Rikenellaceae bacterium
CCATAGTCACCTCTATGGCATTGCCTCGCTCAGGGTCAAATTTTAGATTAGTTACCCCTGAATTGAAGAAATCGCGCGTAAAACGTTTTGCTGCTGTAGTAAAAAGCGTCTCTTGTACAATGTGGTAGGTCATCACAACGCTGGGTGCTATGGCCACAACCATAATCAATACTGCATAGCGTTTCATGCGTCGCTCCTTCTTTGGGTCGACAAAAGCTTTGCGTTTGTATTTTAGAAGTCTCACCACCACAAAAGTCGCAATGGCAATAAACACAGCATTAATAAAGAACAAGTATATAGCCCCTGCCAAATACTCCAACTGCATAGTGGCTAGTCCGAAACCCGCCGTACAGAGCGGTGGCATCAGAGCCGTAGCAATCGCCACACCTGGGATAACTGTCAAATTTTTCTCCTTGCGAGATGATGCTACAAAACCAGCCAGACCACCAAAAATCGCCACAAACACATCCCATGTCGAGGGGTTTGTACGCGCTAGAATTTCGCTCTGGGCTGTATCTAGAGGTGTTATCAAGAAATACAAAGTCGAAGCGACTAAAGAAATGGAGATGGCGAGGGCAAAGTTTTTGAGTGATTTTTTCAACAATTCAAAATCGTTCACCGAAAGCGAATAACCCACCCCTGTGATCGGTCCCATTAGGGGAGAAATCAACATCGCACCAATGATCACTGCCGCCGAGTTGATATTAAGACCCACCGACGCAATTACGGTGGCAAATATCAAAATCCACAGATTGGTCCCACGAAACTCCACACTTTTTTGGATATTCTCGTGCACCTCTTCTTGGTCGGCAGTATCTGCACTGAGATCAAAGCGATCGTGCAAAAAATCTTTAATCAGTTGCCATACACTCTTTTGCTGCATATTTTTTAGATTTAGTTATTGACTTTTTCTGTGGAGCCACACACACCACAATCTCACCCTTGGGCGGATTGTCAGTGCATCGCTGCAACAGTTCACTCAGCGTGCCACGAATATGCTCCTCGAATTTCTTGGATATCTCTCGCGAGATACACCCTTGGCGATCCTCGCCAAAAAACTCTATTAATTGAGCAATAGTCTTGCCAATTCGATGGGGCGATTCATAGAAAATCACCGTTCGAGTTTCTTCGGCAAGTTCCCCTAGTCGAGTTTGCCTACCTTTTTTCACTGGCAAAAAACCCTCAAACACAAACCTATCACAGGGAAGTCCGCTCGCAACCAACGCTGGAACAAAAGCCGTAGCCCCCGGCAGACATTCAATCCTCACACCTCTGTCTATCGCCTCGCGCACCAATAAATACCCTGGATCAGAGATGGCAGGTGTTCCTGCATCTGAGATTATTGCAATTTTCTCTCCTGCAACCATGCGCTCCACCAACTGCTCCACAGTTCGATGTTCATTAAACTTATGAAAGCTAGTCATAGGTTTGGAGATCCCCAAGTGATTGAGCAACACGGAGCTGGTTCGGGTATCCTCGGCAACAATAGCATCGACCTCACCCAACACCCTCGAGGCTCTAAGGGTAATATCCTCCAGATTGCCTATTGGAGTTGGCACTACATAAAGCATGGTCTATTTTGTTTGAAAGTAATTCTCTAGCATCTCGATAAACTCAACAGCCACCTCGCTAG
>CAYJLL010000273.1:0-1586 GCA_964370955.1 uncultured Rikenellaceae bacterium
CGATGGAGTCCTTGGGATTTTGCACAGAGCCCCAAAATGAAGGTAGATATTGATGTGATTGAAGAGAATAACATTAGCGATTCGACCATTCGAATTGAAGTTACTCGCTCTTCGCGTGGGGCGTCTCAGAGTGACGCTCGAAACAACGCCATGACTATCTATCACCACTACAAAGTAACGAGAAATCGCCTTGAGCTTCCTCGATATATGGAGATTCAGGGTGATCACTATCTAGAACAAGAATGCGAGGTGGATATTTATGTTCCTCATGGAATGCAAGTACGCATCAACGGTCGCACGGATATTGATATGTATAGGGATTAGTATTGGATGGGGGTTTGATATTTAGGGATTAATTTATTATCTTTGAAAATAGATAAAATCCCTATCCTCTATGAAAACTCCATTCAAACTCCCATTACTCTCAAAGATAATTATCGCTATTGCAGGCGGCATCGGCTGTGGGCTAGTCTTTCCAGACTATCTCACAGCCGTTTTTGTTACTTTCAACTCTCTGTTCTCTAACTTACTGAGTTTTGCTGTACCACTAATCATACTGGGATTGGTCGCCTCTTCGATCGCTGATCTTGGGCGTGGTGCAGGGCGCATGCTGCTTGCCACTGTGGTGTTGGCATATGGTTTCACGGTATTCTCTGGCTTTTTCACCTATCTTTCAGCCGAGGCCATATTTCCCTCGCTACTTGGCACGGCAGGTGAGGTAGCTCTAAGTGAGAGCAGCCCAACGATCATAGAGCCTTATTTCACTATACAAATTCCTGCAATTTTGGGAGTTATGTCGGCCTTGGTATTGGCTTTTATATTGGGGCTGGGAATGTCCTCTATCAAGGGTCAAAGACTCAAAGGTGTGGCAGATGATTTTAGAGATGTAATCATGTTGATGATTGAAAAAGTTATCATCCCACTATTGCCTATTTACATTTTTGGCATATTTCTCAACATTTCATCCTCGGGCGAAGTAGCTGGAGTGATGGGTGTATTTTTGAAAATAATAGCCGTTATTTTCGCTCTTACTGCGATTATACTGCTTATTCAATTTAGCCTTGCTGGCATAATAGCAAAGAAAAATCCCCTAAAGATGCTGCGCTTGATGTCCTCAGCCTATATGACTGCTCTCGGGACGCAATCTTCGGCAGCTACAATTCCTGTGACGCTCGCTCAGGTGCGCAAAATCGGGGTAAGCGAGTCTATAGCTAGCTTTGTTGTGCCACTTTGTGCCACTATCCATCTATCGGGTAGCACCCTAAAGATTGTTGCCTGCGCAATGGCTATTATGCTTTGGGGTGGTATGGAACTTTCTTTGGGGCAATTTGCGGGTTTTATCCTTATGCTGGGGGTGACGATGGTCGCAGCTCCTGGAGTTCCTGGTGGAGCGATTATGGCGGCAATTGGGGTATTGGAGGCTATGCTTGGTTTCGATGAGGCTGCAATAGGATTGATGATAGCTCTATATATTGCGATGGATAGTTTTGGCACCGCTTGTAATGTTACTGGCGATGGTGCTATTGCGGTGATAGTTGATAAGCTCGCCGCAAAAAGACGTTCTAAGATTAGTGGTAATTAAACTG
>CAYJLL010000274.1:0-1517 GCA_964370955.1 uncultured Rikenellaceae bacterium
CTCGCCAACATTATTTATACCTTTGTATAAAACTAACCAAACGAATTAATCTGACCTATATGAAAAAAACTATTTTTACTATCTCCGCATTAATGTTTGCTTTGTGCAGCTTTGCACAAGCACCTAAATATGTATTCTTGTTCATTGGCGATGGAATGGGCGACGAACAAATTGAGCTCACCTCCACTGCAACTAGCCTCCATGAAGGTAAGGACTTTACTCCATCGTTCTGTTCTTTTAATCACCAAGGCAAGGCTACGACTCATTCAGCCGACAACTCAGTGACCGATTCAGCAGCAGCAGGTACTGCACTTGCCACGGGTGAAAAAACTAAAAACGGCACCATTGGTCTAGATAGCACAAGTACGCGTCCACTTAAGTCGGTTGCCAAAGTTGCTAAGGAATTAGGCTACAGCGTGGGGATATTAACCAGCGTGAGCCTCGACCACGCGACCCCAGCAGCTTTCTATGCTCACGCACCCAAGCGTTCGATGTATGGCGAGATAGCACAATGGCTACCAAAATCTGGGTTTGACCTCTTTGCTGGAGCAGGCCTGAAAGATATTTCTCCAAGTTTTTACGACAGTATCTCTAGCACCGACAACTATACATTGGTGCGTGGTAGCAATGCGGAACTCTCTGGTGAAAAGATAGTATGGGTGCAAAGTGAAGGCAAGAATGTAGATAATCTACCTCTGGCTATAGACCGTGAGCAGGGCGATATGACACTTAGCAATATGGTTGAACAGAGCATAGACTATTTGTATGAAAAATCACCAAAGGGAATATTTATGATGGTCGAAGGCGGTCAGATTGATTGGGCAGGCCACGACAATGATGCAGCCTCTATAGTACATGAGACCTTGGATTTCGCAATGTCAGTAGATGTCGCCCTTGCGTTCTACGAAAAACATCCAGAGCAAACGCTCATTATAGTAACAGCCGACCACGAAACCGGAGGGCTTGACTTTGATCGCAAAGACGATAAAACTACGAATCCAGAGAAGATATTCAAACAAAAAGGTTCGCTAGATGTTGTGGGGCGAGAAAAAGTTGATCAAACCAACAAGGATGCTGGAGCTGTCTTCACCACCACTAATCACACTGGTGTGCCAGTGTCAATCGCTGCAATGGGCGTGGGAGCTGAAAATTTTGCAGAAAACCTAGACAATACAGATATTCCAAAAATTATCGAGAAACTTCTAAAACAAAACTAAAGCAGTACGCTTATTCAACATATAAAAAAGCCTCCGACCTTATATGATTGGAGGCTTATTTTATGTGAACGTAGCAGAGATTTTCGTCTACTTCTCGATACTAAGCTGCTTTACTTCTATCGAGGCACGCTCCAAAAGCTCTATACCCTCGCAGCTGTGATACTCATCACAATAGACCACACGACGAATTCCTGCCTGAATTATTAATTTAGCACATTCAATACAAGGCGATGCTGTCACATAGAGTGTAGCTCCCTGAGAAGAAGATCCACTTCGGGCAACTTTCGTAATGGCATTAGC